>JAQCJA010000384.1 GCA_027593305.1 bacterium | reverse complement strand
CTTTGATGCCGCCTTCGGCGGCGCCCGGCGCGACGAGGAGAAGTCGCGAGCCAAGGAGCGTGTGTTCTCGTTCCGCGACGCGCATCATCGCTGGGATCCGAAGAATCAGCGTCCGGAGTTGTGGAACATCTACAACACGCGGGCCAACAAGGGTGAGAGCATCCGCGTCTTCCCCCTGTCCAACTGGACCGAACTCGATGTGTGGCAGTATATCCATCTGGAGCAGATCCCCATCGTACCGCTCTACTTCGCCCGCGAACGTCCCATCGTGCATCGGCACGGCGAGATGATCCTTGTCGATGACGATCGCCTGCAGCTGGCCGTAGGCGAGGAGCCCGAGATGCGCAGTGTGCGCTTTCGTACCCTGGGGTGCTACCCACTCTCGGGGGCGGTCGATTCCCGTGCCACCACCCTGCCGATGATCATTCAGGAAATGCTGCTGTCGACGACGTCTGAACGCCAGGGACGGGTCATCGACCAGGACGAAGGCGGCGCCGGAATGGAAGAAAAGAAGAAGCGTGGATACTTCTAGAAACGCTGCCGGAAGATGACACACCAGTCAGAGTTGATCGCCGATGACATCGACGCATACCTGGCGCAGCATGAACGCAAGGAGTTGTTGCGGCTGCTGACGTGTGGCAGTGTCGATGACGGCAAGAGCACACTCATCGGGCGCCTGTTCTACGATGCCAAGTTGATCTACGAAGATACCCTCAAGACGCTTGAGCGGGACTCCCGAACCGTGGGGACCACGGGGGGTGGCTTCGACCCGGCGCTGTTCACTGATGGCCTCAAGGCCGAGCGCGAGCAGGGCATCACCATCGATGTCGCCTACCGCTATTTCTCGACGGCACGGCGCAAATTCATCATTGCCGACACGCCGGGGCACGAGCAGTACACGCGCAACATGGCAACGGGGGCATCCACCTCAGACCTGGCGATCATTCTCGTCGACGCCCGCCACGGTGTTGTCACGCAGACGCGACGGCACAGTTTCATCGTCTCTCTTCTGGGCATCAGACACGTACTCGTCGCCGTCAACAAGATGGATCTGGTTGATTTCGACGAGCAGGTCTTTGAGCGGATCCGCAGCGATTACAGGAGTTTTGCCGCGCGCCTCGACGTCCCCGACCTGCATTTCATGCCGATCTCTGCCCTCCACGGCGACAACATCGTCGATGCGAGTACCAACATGCCGTGGTACGGCGGATCAACGCTGATGACCTTCCTCGACACGGTCTACATTGGCTCCGATCGCAACCTCGAGGACCTGCGCTTCCCGGTGCAGTATGTGAATCGGCCAAGCCTGGATTTTCGTGGTTTCTGCGGCACCGTCGGGTCCGGTATCATCCGTCGTGGTGACGAAGTCATGGCCCTGCCCTCGCGGAGAACAAGTCGCATCAAGTCGATTGTCACATTCGACGGCGAATTGCAGGAGGCCTGTGCGTCACAGTCGGTGACTCTGACGCTGGAAGACGAGATCGACGTCAGCCGGGGCGATATGATCGTGCGCCCTGGCAACATCCCACGCCTGGAACAGAAGTTCGAAGCCATGCTTGTCTGGATGCACGACGAACCTATGGTGCCCGGCAAGACATATTTGTTCAAGCAGGCCGCAAAGAGCGTCACTGGCAGTATCAGCACGCTGCGCTATCAGGTCGACGTTAACAGCCTGCATCGGGTGGCTGCACCAACGCTGGAACTCAATGAGATCGGCCGCTGCTCTGTGGCGCTCAGCGAACCTGTCTGCTTCGACAGCTATCGCCGCAATCGCACGACGGGCGCCTTCATCGTCGTCGATCGAATCACGAATGCGACAATGGCGGCTGGCATGATCGTCGATCGGACGACGGGCGAGGACCGCCGCGATCACTGGGATGACGAACCACAGGCCGCCAGCCTGCACACGGAAGTGAGCAAGGTTACTGTCGAAGAGCGCCAGGCACGCTACGGTCAGCGCGCTGCGACCATCCTGTTGACCGGCCTGGCCGGTTCTGGCAAGACCTCGATCGCCTATGCACTGGAACGGCGATTGTTCGAGTCCGGCAGAGCGGCAACTGTACTGGATGGGCAGAATATGCGGCAGGGCATCAGTCGGGATCTGGGATTCACCGCCGAGGATCGGTCCGAGAACCTGCGCCGCAGCGCCGAAATCGCCCGCGTCATCAATGATGCCGGGCTGTTCTGTATCGCTGCGTTTGTCGCGCCAAGTCAACTCGTGCGGCGCAAGGCGGCCCAGGTCGTCGGCGAGGATCGCTTTTTTGTGGTGCACCTGTCGGCGCCCGTAAGCGTCTGCCGCGAGCGCCACAGTGACGGTCAGTATGAACGGGCCGATCGTGGGGAAATCGCCAACTTCCCCGGGGTCAGTTCACCCTACGAGGAGCCGGATGACGCAGACCTCGTGCTGCCCACACATGAATGGCCTGTGCACCAGTGTGTGGACGCCATCCTGAAGCTCCTCGAAGAGCGTGACCTCATTTCCTGAAGGTTGCACCGACCGCTGACACTGTGCCGCTCCAGCGCAGTGCTTCGATGCTGCTCTCAGCGCAGCGCTTCGACGTATGCCCGGCGTACCTTGCATACCATGGTGTACGCCGGGTCGAAGACGTTCCCCACGTCGTACGCCACCGCCTGTCCCAGCAGTTGGTGCGCCGTTCTCGCCTCGAGGCCGAAGTCGGTCTGCAACCAGTTCAGCATCTCGGTGGTAGCATGCTGCACACATTGGTCGAGGGGCCGGGCATTGCCCACCGTCATCAGCCAGGTGTCGTCCTGGGCACGGGGCCAGCGCACCGAGGATCCCTTGATAAGGTCCACCGTGAAACGCACGTCAAAAGAGACTTCGACTCCGGTACCCACGATCTCGCCGTCGCCCTGCACCGCGTGACCATCGCCGATGTGAAACAGTGCCCCTGGGGCTGACACCGGGAAGTACACCGTTGTCCCCTGACGAAAGCCGCGGTAGTCCATGTTGCCGCCGTGATGCGACGATGTCGAGGTCGAAATCGCCTGACCTCCGGCGGGTGCCACGCCGAAACAACCCACCATCGGATCCAGTGGCAGTCTGAGCCCGGACAGGGGCCGCTCGGGCTCCGTCAGGTGTGTCGTGCCCGCTGCCACATCCACGGCCCAGCGAAAGAACGGCGCGCCGTCGAAGGTTGGGCAGTCGCTGAGATCATCGGTGAAAACGGATCGATAGCCTGGATCGAGGACGTTTGGCGCCACAGCGCAGGCGGTGAATCCCCAGGATCGATTCGGTTTCAGTTCATCAAGACGCACAACCAGGGCGTCTCCAGCTTCGGCGCCGCGGATGAAGAACGGGCCTGTCTGCGGATTGCCACGCTGGGTGACCCGCTCCCCCATGTGGTCCTGACCGCGCGCGTCCACCGTTGTTGTCACCACCGTGTCCCCCGGGTCGATCTCCAGCACGGCATCGTGCCATCCCAGGGTGTTGTGGTACATCGAGGGTGTGAACTTGTGCACCGCCATATCTATTTCCCCGAAAGCCTGATTTCGCGACCACTGCGCCCGGACTCAAAGACAGCATTGATAATCTCGACCGCGTGCCTGGCGCTATGCAACGTGATCATGGGCTCGCGGTCCTGCTGTACGGCTTCGACCATGTCGATGATGATCTGCGTGTGACCGTCGAAGCTGACCGCCATCGGGTCAGCGGCGCCGCTGCTCTTGTTCACCTTCTCACCGAAGCGATTCAGCATGTCCGTCTCTTCCTTGCCACCCTCATCGGCCAGCAGTTTCCAGCTTTCCAGAGCCCCCTCGCGTTTCACCAGCGAACCTTCACTGCCGTAGATCGTGATCCGTTGATCATGCCCTGGATAGGCGCAGGTTGTCGTGTACAGTGTCCCCAACGCCCCCGACTCAAAACGCAGCAGGGCGACGGACTGGTCCTCCGCTTCGATCTCGTGGCCAAAGACACCAAACATACCCATCACGGAGACGACGCGCCCCGAAATCCACTGCAACAGATCGACGGTGTGCACGCCCTGATTCATCAGTGAGCCGCCGCCGTCCATCCCCCATGTCCCTTTCCACGAACCGTGGGGGCCGTCATAGTAGGACTGCTTGCGATACCATGGCAGGTGTCCGTGGACGCCGATGAGGCGACCCAACCGACCGCCCTGGACGGCGTTGCGGATTTCCATGTTCAGTGGATCCAGGCGCGACTGAAAGACTCCTGCCGCCTTGATGCCGGCCTTGTCGACGGCAGCAATCAGTTCATCGATGCGTGCCGTGGTGATATCTGCCGGCTTCTCGACAATCATGTGTTTGCCGGCGGCGACCACCTGCAGGCCGATTTCGGTGTGGGAGCCGGAGGGTGTGGCGATATTGACGACGTCTATGTCGTCATTTTCCAGCATATCGGCCAGGTCGGTGTAGGCCTCACATCCGAACTCCTCAGCCGTCGGCCGCAGGCGTTCCTCATCCACATCACACACCGCGATGAGTCTTGCATTCGGGGCACTGTGAATGGCTTTGCAGTGATGCTTGCCCATTCCCAGGCCAACAACAGCGAATCCGGTCTCAGAGGACATGAGGATGTGTTTCCTTCCAGCGTGTTCGGATCGTGAAATGCTTCGGCGATGGCAGGGCTTCAGAACGCCGGGAAAACCTTCGTCTCGCCACCATCGCCGCGGAAACAGCCGTTGATCACCGCCGCCTCGGAATCGCCGAACAGGCGCTTGGCGCGCCCCACGGAGAACAGGTACTTCCGCCCTGTCTGCAGCATCTCGGTGTCCTCCTCGGTAGCCTTCTTCTTGGCCGCCGTTGCCAGTCTCGCCGGTTTGTACTCGCGCAACTGAAACAGATCGACCCAACTGCCGTCCTCAAAGTCCTCAACATATTGCACCTGGCCATCCGCACCGACCTTGACGAACAGATCCTTCAGATTGGCGTTACCCGACAGCCTGTCGAGGCTGATGACGGACAGGGCCAGA
>JAQCJA010000383.1 GCA_027593305.1 bacterium | reverse complement strand
CAGCGCGGCTCGGGCGACGTCGAAGTGGGCTGCGGGGATCGTCAGGTTGACGACGATATCGATCGCCGGATCCGCCAGCAACTCCTTAACCGAGCACGCCTTTGGCACGTCAAATTCCTCCGCCCGTGCCTGCGCTCGGGCCAGATCGATATCAGCACAGGCCGCCACTTTCAGGATCGGCCACTCCCTGGCGATGCGCAGATAGGCAGCGCTGATCGCCCCGCAGCCAACAATGCCAATGCTCGTCGTCTCAGCCACTGTAACTCGCCTCTCTGTGTTGTGGGTCTCTGCTCGGTGCCCTGCTTTGTTCGGGCTCCGTGGTATTGTAGCCGGATCATGGCGGGATCTGCAAGCCACCGAGTTTTTCTATATACCTACAATTATGTTTAGCCTTGACTAATTTTCTCTCGGCCACGTATGTTTAGCCCCGACTAAATCACCCCGTACCTCCGGAAGGCTCAGCCCCATGACACTTCGACGATGCTTTCTCCTCCCTGCTGCCATACTGATCGTGGCAGCATTTGCAGGTTGCGATACGCTGATGACATCGACGCCGACGGCAGGTGACGATTTTGCGTCCCCTGTGGACGGTCTCGATCCCGACCTGAATCTGGTCTTTCTCCAGGGCGACGAGAATTTCGCCAAGGCCTTCTCCGTTGCCGAGGGGCTTGGCCCCATCTTCAACAATATCAGTTGCGAAGGCTGCCACCCCGGAGATGGCAGAGGCACGCCGGAGACCGGCTTCTTCCGCTTCAGCAAGGATGGCGACCTGCTCATCGACAGCGGTGGCCCGCAACACCAGGACCGAGTCATCGCCGGCGCACGCCTGATACCCGAAAACGTCCCGGAGGGGGCGGATCGTTCCTTCCGCATCCCACCACCGGTATTCGGTTCCGGCCTTATCGAAGCGATCCCTGTGGCAACCATTCTGGCGCTCACGGACCCCGAGGATGCGGACGGAGATGGCATCTCCGGGCGTGCGAACTGGGTGACAGCCGCCCCATGGGTTCCAGCCCGTCACGTCGGGGGGGGTGGGGGTGCACAGTTGGGCCGGTTCTCCCGCAAAGCGCAAGTGAGTTCGTTGCTGCAGCAAGTGACGGAAGCCTACAACCAGGACATGGGCATCACCAGTGAGTTCCTGCCGCTGGAAAACTTTCACGTGCAGCGGAGTTTGACGGTTGCCGTTGGCGACATCGCGCCGGATCCGGAAATCTCCGCCGCCACCGTTCTGCAGACGACGATGTATGTCCGTCTGCTGGCTGCACCACATCGGGGCAAGATCACTGCCGCTGTGTCTCGCGGCGACGAAGTGTTCGCAGGCATCGGCTGCGCCGACTGCCACGTACCGACATTGACCACAGGGATCCACGACCTGGCACAGCTGAGTGAGCAGCCGGTGCCACTGTACTCCGACCTGCTGCTGCACGACATGGGTGAGGAACTGGCCGATCACCGCCCCGATGGTGACGCCACAGGCAGTGAATGGCGCACGGCCCCGCTATGGGGCCTGCGCCTGGTGGCCCGGTTTCTCGGCGGCCGGGAGTTCTATCTGCATGACGGCAGAGCGACGACGCTGCACGACGCCATCCTTGCCCACGGTGGTGAGGCGCGGCGCGCTCGTGATGCCTACGTCGCCCTCGATACGGCGACGCGAATGGACCTCCACGCCTTCCTCAAATCACTGTGAGACACGATGTGAGGACCACCACCGTGGACCGCCGGACCTTCATGCGCACCGCGGCAACCGGCTGCAGCCTGTCGGCCTGGTGGGCCTTGTCTGCCTGCGCCAGTGTGCCCACGCTGTCTCCCACGGTCGAAGCGGGGCGTGTGCGCGTGGCGCGTGTGGATGTGCAGGCCGCCTTCGGCGCTGGTTCTGCCCTGCTGCTGCAGTCCGACACACTCCCGGAGAGCATCTACGTGCTGCGCGATGACAATGACACGTATACCGCAGTCAGTGCCACCTGCACCCATCTGGGCTGCCAGGTGCGCCCGGCAAACAACTTCCTCCGCTGCCCCTGCCACGGATCGAGTTTCACCTTCGATGGTGGCGTTGTTCGGGGGCCCGCTACCCAACCACTGCCACGCTACCGATTGGATCTCGTCGGTGAGCACATCGTGATCGAGCTGCCATGAATGACATGAGAAGAATCCTCAGCACGCTGCTCTGCCTGATGCCGTCGTCACTTGCCTGGGCTGAGGCGACCGATCGCCCTCTCGTCGCCGGCGGCATCACCGACAAACCCTTCATCAACCGCTCGACGCGTATGTCTCTCGGCGGCTATACGGAGACCCACCTGCGTTGGGAGCGCGAAGCGGGGGTCACCGAAGAACTGACCTTCGACATGAAGCGTTTCAACCTGTTTGTCTACTCGCCGGTCTCATCAAGACTACGAGTGGCGGCGGAGATCGAGTTTGAGGAGAAGGGCGAGGAGATCGTCGTTGAGGCGGCGCTGATCGACTTTGAGCTGCATCCGGCTGTGACAATGCGCGCCGGCATCCTGCTGGCCCCCCTGGGGCGCTTCAACATCGCCCACGACTCTCCGGCGAATGATCTGACGGACCGGCCGCTGATGAATACGGAACTCATCGGTACCGCCCTCTCAGAGGTCGGCATGGGCTTCCATGGCGCCCTCTTCCCCTCAGCTGCGTCGCGGGTGACGTACGAGGTGTATGCAGTGAATGGTTTCCATGACGGCGTCGCCATCGCCGACGCGGCAGGCACCCGCATCCCTGCGGGCAAGGATAACATCGAGGACAACAACAGCAGGCCTTCGCTCACGGGCCGCCTCGCCGTGAGTCCGGGATCTGTGGGCGAACTGGGGTTGTCCGCACACAGCGGGCCGTACAATACCTGGGAGATCGACGGGCTCGACATCGACAAGCAGCGCAATTTGACGATGGTCGTCGTCGACGGCGATTTCAACTGGCGCAGCCTCGAGGTACTCGGGGAGTACGCCACAGCGTCCATCGATGTACCGGCTGCCAGTTCCCTTCTCGCCGACGGGCAAAGCGGGTTCTATCTTCAGGCCAATGCCACTTTCGGACATGGCTGGCTCGTCGCCCTGCCGGAGGCGGAATTCACCGCCGTCACCCGTTGGGGACAGGTGGATTTCGATACAGATGTCGACGGTGACTCGCAGAATCGTCTCACTCTTGGACTCAATCTGCGCCCTGTGCCGGACGCCGTATTCAAGCTCGATTACCAGCGCAATTGGATACGGGATCGATTCAACAACGAAGCCGGATCCGCCGCCCTGCTGTTCAGTGTGGCGACGTACTTCTGAAAACAGGAGAAACAGACGTTGACTGAGACGATCGGCAGCATTGTTGTGCGCGCCGACCTGCTGGCAGACGGCAGCGGCCGGGCGGTACAGAGTGACATGTCCGTGTGGATCGAGGGTGACCGCATCCATGCGGTTGGTCCGGCGGCGGCAATCGATTCGGCTGCGCCACCGGATGCGCAGCGGATCGATCTCGGCGCTGTCTGCCTGGCGCCGGGCCTCATCGATGGGCATACCCACCTGAGTCTGGCCGGGGATGGGCGACCCTATACCGAGATGTTCTCCGAAACCGACGAGATGATGGTCCTCACGGGAGCGCTGAACCTGCAGCGCCACCTGTCGGCAGGGATCACGACGATCCGCGAGCATGGCGCCCGCAACCGCGTGGGCTTCACCCTGAAGGAAGGTCTGGGCCATGGCTAGAAGAAGCACGAGCGCATGCTCGTCTCCGGCCGGCCCATTACCTGCACGGGGGGCCACTTCCACATGTGCAACGAAACGGCCGATGGCGAGGAAGAGATCCGCCGGTCGGTACGTCGTCTCGTGCACGCGGGTGCCGACTACATCAAGATCATGGCCTCTGGTGGTGGCACGGCCGGCACCGACCCCACACGGGCATCGTATTCGGTGGCAGAGCTACACGCTGCCGTGCATGAAGCGCATCACTTCCACCGCCTGACGGCGGCGCACTGCCGGGCAAAGCAGTCCATGGTGCGCGCTGTCGAGGCGGGTGTGGATCTGATGGAGCACGCCGAATTTCTCGAACCGGATGGCAACCTGCACTTCGACCCGGACCTGGCGGAAAAGATGGCTGAAACCGGCATCTGGATCAGCCCCACGCTGCAGGCCTGGTGCCAGTGGCCCCGCGTTGTATTGCTGCGCCAGCGCCGGGATGCGGCCGACGCCTCAGCAGATGACCTGCAGCAACTCGAGGCGCTGGAGCTGCGTGCCAGCAGTCGTCTCGATGTCATGCGACGGATGCTCGACATCTGCGGCAAGGAGCGGATCGTCCCCGGCACCGATTCCGGCGTCAACGATCTGGCCTTCGGTCACCTCGACTACGATCTGCAACTGCTCGTGGAGGTAGGCTTCACACCGGCCGAGGCCCTGGCCTCAGCGACCCGCGTCAGCGCCGAGGCGATCGGTATGGAGAACGACGTGGGTACGCTGCAAGTGGGGCGCATTGCCGATCTCGTCGCCTTTGCCGGAGATCCGACAAAGGACATCAACGCGGTATCGAAGGTTGTCGCCGTGTTTCAGGCCGGTCAGCGCGTCCTTTGAAGCAGAGCCACAGCGCTCAGTTCATAACAGGCGTCGGTATCGGGCAGTTCTTCCAGGTACACGGTGAAGCGCACGGGCAGCCCGTTGTCGGGCAATCTCTGCTCCCAGTATTCGGCATAAGCCTGCGAGTACGCCTTGCGGATCCGTGATTTTTCCGCGGCGTAGCCCTCGGGGTCGGTGAACGGGCTGGGGCTCTTGGGCGCCGCGCCAAAGGAGTGCACCTCGAGAAAATCGAGGTCTGCCAGACCGGAACAAATTCCAGCGTCGCGCACATACATGTCCCACGTATCGAAGACTCGCGGGATCTCGCGCGCCGGATCCATCCGTGCCGTATCGTCGAGTCCAAGCTCGTTGGTTGCCGCCTGCGCACCCGTCATACCGACGAAGCGGATCTTCAGATCCCCGTTGT
>JAQCJA010000382.1 GCA_027593305.1 bacterium | reverse complement strand
ACAGCCGGCGTCGTAGAAACGTACGGAACCAGCTGTGACTATTAGAGTTACGGCGTTCTTCGTGGACTGATGTGGGTGTTGTTAATGACAGCACCCATGTTGCGAAGTACAACAATTGGGCGTGCGTGCAGGTGCGTGGGCGCCGGTGCTGACGCAGGTGCTGACGCACTACGCCATTCGTTGCAGCAGTTCTGCCGTGACCTCCCAGTGCAGGCGCTCACCTTTCTCCCAGCGCTGAAACTCGTCGAGCACGTAGTCCGCCATGCGCACGACCTCGTCCCCCATGGACCCGGCAATGTGTGTGCTCAGGTGGACGTTGAACTCTTCGAGACTCACCTTCTCGACACCGAGAGCCTGCGCCTCTGTGTCCGCCAGGAAGGGGTCGTGGACGACAACCCGCAGGGCAAAGGGTCGCAGCAGTTCGATCAATGCCCGCATCCAGCAGGGCCGGCGCGAAGGAGCGCACCGAGCCAGCGGCGTAGAACACGATTTTCAGGTCAGGGAGACAGGCCAGTTCTGCAGCACCCAACGGCGGCAGGGCCCAGGTGGAAAACACCGCTTCCACGCCGCGCAGATCCGTAGCGCCGCCGCGCAACTGAGCACCGGTAATGATCCCGGGCAGCAGGTCCGTCAGTTCCTCCAGTCGCTCCCAGCGCCCCATGCCATAGACCTGGCGGCAGCGTTCCGGATTGTCGTTGAGCACCGCCGCCCTGCATCGGTTGGCCATGTGGCCCTGCTCCGTTGTGGGTACCGGGGATGTCCTGGACGTGTTTCCTGCGGCCGTTAAGGCTATCTTCCCGCCATGAAGCACTTCCGCTCCAAGATCGACTTCATTCCCGTGCTGCTCCTCGTGCTGGCCGTATTCCTGCTCGATACGGCGGCCATGGGTTTTGCCATTCCCGCAATGGCCAACGTCGCCAATCTTGCGCCCTTTGCCCTGTTCCTGATCGCCACATTCGTGCCGGTGTTACTGGTGCTGGCGCTGTATCCCGTGCGCTACCATATGTCGGGCCGGGAACTGGTTGTGCGCAGCGGACTGCTGCGCTGGACGATCCCCCTCGCCGATCTGCACCGCGCCTGTCTGGCTCGTGACCTGCGCCCGGCGCCAGCCCTGTCCATGGACCGGATCCGCCTCGACTACCAGTCCGGTGCACGTGTGCGGTCGTTGTATGTCTCCCCCGTCGACCCGCTGGCATTTCTTGCGGCCCTCGTGGAACGTGACAAGGGCCTTGGCGACGACGGCGGTGACGTGGTGCGGCACTCCGGGCCGGTGCTCTGGTTCGACAACGCCGCCGCGCGCGCCTCCTGAAGCCGGCACCTGCAGGCAGTCACCATCTGGTCTCAGCCATGCCGCCTCAGTCCCAGGATGGCGCCAGTTCGCCCCTGGCGAAGCGCGCCATCTTGTCAAAGAGATCGCCGAAGATCTGGTTGCGACGCACCCCGTGGGCGATGCGGATCGGATGCCGCGAAGCATCGACGGACCACGTGACCTGATCGGTCAGGATCGGACTGGGCACGATGGTGGATGGTACCCACGCCGCATCCATCAACCAGCCCGTCGCCGATATATCCCAGATCTCCTTCGACCAGGCGAAGTGGTCCCTGGCGTAACCCTGGCAAATGTCAAAGAGGTACTGCCCGATGTCCCCCTGGGGCTGCACGTATTGTGCCAGTTCGGCGAGGGTCGTCAACAGATGCGAAGCAACCGTCGCGCACGGGATCTGCACGAAGGGCACGCCAGAATTGAAGACGACCTGGGCCGCCGCTACGTCCTGCTGCAGGTTGAATTCGCGTGCACTGGGCCAGTACGTGGGCTGCCCCCCCAGCCAGACGACGACGATGCGTTCGATGATCGTCGGGTCCAGCAGAATGGCGGAAGCGACGTTCGTAATCGCGCCGATGGCGGCCACATACAGCGGCGTGTTGCCGGATTTCGACAGTTCGATGAGATGCTGCGCCGCGTCGCTTGTTACCGCTTCTGAAGTCGACGGCAGATAGCGATCGGAGCCGCGCAGCACGCGGGAGTGATCGGTCACCCCCAGTCGCGTCAGCAAACGCAGGATCTCATCGTAGCTCCTGGCCATACCGTCGGCGGGCCCATCGCTCCTGTCGTTGTGAAACGGGGCGGCATGGATGGCTTCCAGATGTATGCGTTCCGGCGACAACAGCGTATGCACCACGGCGAATTGATCATCCACTTCGTTGTAGGTATCGGTGTCGAGCACGACGCGGAGTTGTCCGGCACACGGCGCCAACCGCTCGCGGATGAGGTGGTCGGGAATAATTGTCATGAACTGACTCCCGAAGTGATGGCCGCCTCGATGGCGGCGAGCAAGTCATCAGGGCGCAGCGGCTTGGACACGTAACCATCCATGCCGGCCGCAAGAAAGCGCTCTCGATCTCCCTTCATGGCGTGTGCGGTGAGGGCGATGATGGGCACGTGACCACCCTCCTCGGCCTCGCGGGCGCGGATGGCCCGGGTCGCCTCCAGCCCATCCATCTCCGGCATCTGCACATCCATGAGGATCACGTCGTACCTGCCACTTGCAGCCGCCTCGACTGCCTTGCGGCCATTGTCGACATCGTCCGCGGTATAGCCCCATTGCTTGAGCCGCGCCAGGGCAATGCGCCGATTGAGGGGATTGTCCTCCGCCAGCAGGGCGTGGCGTGCCACCACCCCGGCCGCAGTCGCAGTCGCAGTCGCAAGCGTCGGTGCAGGTACTGCCACCTGCGTCTGACTGCCACGAGCCTTCGCCGTCGCTCCCGGGGGCGTGCGACCCAGCGTCACGGTAAAGTGAAACGTCGACCCCTGGCCCAACACACTTTCAAACCAGATGCGCCCCCCCATCAGCTCCACCAGACGGCGCGAGATCGACAGGCCCAGACCTGGGCCACCGAATTTGCGGGTGATGGAACCATCCGCCTGGATAAAGGGGGAGAAGATGGCGTCCTGATTTTCTTCGGCAATGCCGACACCGGTATCCCGCACCGAGAACCGCAACGTGCACTGATCCTGCTCCACTGCATCGCAACCGACGTGTACGGCCACCTCCCCTGCAGAGGTGAACTTCAGAGCATTGGAGACGAGATTGACGGCGACCTGCCGGAGACGCGTCGGATCACCGACGAGGTCGACGGGGACGTCGGCATCGAGACTGCAGGTGATCGCCAGATTCTTCTGTTGCGCCCGCAGAGCGAAGGTGGCGATCGTGCTGTCGAGAACCTTGGACAGACCAAACGGTATCGCTTCAATATCGAGTCTGCCTGCCTCGATCTTGGAGAAATCGAGGATGTCATTGAGCAGACTCAGCAGCAACTCCGCCGACGAACCGACCGACATGAGAGACTCCCGCTGCTCCTCGGCAAGGTCCGTGTCGAGTACCAGTTCGGTGAGGCCGATGATGGCATTCATCGGTGTGCGGATCTCGTGGGACATGTTGGCCAGAAACTGGCTCTTGGCGCGGTCCGCCTGCTGCGCGGTATCACGCGCCTCGCGGATCTCGTCGATCATCTGCTGCCGCTCGAGCACGGTGCTCACCCACTGCCCCATGAGTTGCACATAGTCGACATCCGTCTGGCGGAACGTTGCATGCGCCTTGGTGCTGCAGAAGCTGAGCGTGCCGAAAAGACGACCACCCACTGCAATCGGTGTGCCGATATAGGCCTCAAAGCCAGACTCGGTGTAGCACCTGTGCGTCGAAAAATCAGTGGAGGCGGAGGCCCGCGGGATAGCGATGGGGACGGACGACTTTGACGTCTCGTGGCAGAATGTGTCACGCAAGTCAAAGGCTCGGCGCGAGGGGATGATCTGGCCAGGGTCATGGGTGGCAATGGTCCGATAGTTGTCTCCGTCGATGCAGCGGACCGTACCGACGTCCATACCCAGAATCTGGCATCCCAGCGTCAGCGTCTCCTGCAGTTGTTCTTCGGTAGACGACGCCGTTCCGGCGGCAACAGCATAGAGCGACCGGATGCGTTGTTCCTGTTCAGAGGCCTCCCTTTCTGCCTCGCGCCGAACCATGACTTCGCGCTGCAGGCCGCCGATTTCGTGAGAGCGAATCTCCGCCTCGACCATGTCGGCCAGGTCCCGCAGGAGGCGTTGCTGCTCCGCGTCGAACTGTCGGGGCTCTGTGTCGATCGCGCAGAGGGTGCCAACGGGCTGGCCGTCTGTTGTGCGCACCGGTCCACCCGCGTAGAAGCGGATGCCCGGGGCGTTGGCGACGAGGGGGTTGTCGGCAAACCGTGGATCTGCGAGTGCATCGGTGACAATGAACAGGCTGTCGCCACTGTAGATTGCATGGCCACAGAAGGAGATGTCGCGTCCCGTCTCGCACACGTCGAGGCCCTGGATCGATTTGAACCACTGGCGGTCCTCGTCGATGAGGCTCACAGCAACGATAGGCACCCCCAGCAGTTTGGCGGCGATCCGGGTGATGCGATCGAAGCGCTCATCCGCCCCTGTGTCCAGGATATCGAGGTTGCGCAACGACTCGAGTCGCAGGCCGTCATCGTCAGGTTTGGGTGCAGCCAGCATGGCGATCTCCGGGCGAGAGGGTATCAGTAGTCCGGGAATCTACAGCACGGGGTGCTCCTACGCCCCATATCCGCCTGCATCGACAGTGGACCATCCTCGTCTTCCGCCGCCCCTCTACCTTGCGGCCTCCTGTGACGGGACGTACCGTCGCATCGTGACCAGGCAAGCCCACACACCAGACCTGTCCATCCTGCCTTCGGTGGACCGCGTACTGAGCGACGCGCGCATCGCGGCCCTCACGGACCGCTGCGATCGCCGCTTTCTCGCCGGTGTTGTTCGTGCCAGCATCGCCGCCTTGCGCGAGGCTGTCCTTGGCGGTCACCAGCCTGCTGCCAGCAGCGATCTGCTCGACCTCATCGTCGGCGATGTCGACCGGCGTCTGTCACGGGCTCTGACGCCGCGCCTGGTGCCCGTCATCAATGCCACGGGGATCGTGTTGCATACA
>JAQCJA010000381.1 GCA_027593305.1 bacterium | reverse complement strand
TCACAAGCACAAGACCTCAAACCAGCGTCGCAGCTGGCGCAAGCTACACCTGGGCATTGATGGCGACGGCTACATCATCGCCTCGGCGCTCACCGACCGAAATGCGGACGATGGGTGTGTTGCGATCTCAATGCTCGAGCAGATCGAAGGCAGCATCGCACGGTTCACAGCAGACGGAGCCTACGATTCGCGACCTATGTATGAGGCGCTGGCTGCAGCGGGAACTACAGACATCCAGATCGTAATCCCGCCGATGAAAACGGCCGCAGTGGATTTGCGAGCCACAGGAGTTTGGTGCCAACGCAACCAGGCCATCGAGAGGATCGACGAGGTCGGTCGACGCCAGTGGCGCAAGGAGTCGGGCGCTCACCAGCAGGCTCGAGCCGAGACCGGGATGTACCGATACAAACGCATCATCGGGGACCGCCTACGAGCCCAGCACCGCGAGTCTCAGAAGCGAGAGGCGCTGATTGCCGTCAATGTGATTAATCGAATGACGGCACTTGGTATGCCGGAATCAGCAAAGATTGTGACGTGACGGTGAGCGTTAAAACGGGAAGATCCACGCTTTGGCGAGTCATGCAACAACGCCGTGTCCCTCTGGCAGGCCTTCGGCCGCGCCCATGCCGAGGCCGTCCTGCCCCGTATGTGAGGATTTCACGGATCAACGCCACGCTCTGCCCTATCTTGCTCCCTTCAGTGATATGTTGCTTTTCGACCTGCACCTACGGGGAGACGACGCGGGTATATGGACTCGATCCTCACAATAGCAACTGTTCCGGCACTCGCAGGCGCAGTGCTGCTGGCCTATGCCAACGGCGCCAATGACAATTTCAAGGGGGTCGCCACGCTCTACGGCAGTGGCGTGTTGTCCTTTCGTACCGCCCTTGTTGCCGGCACCGCCGCCACCTGGTTTGGTTCGGTTGCCGCGCTGCTGTTGGCCGGCGAACTGATCAAGGCGTTCTCCGGCAAGGGCCTGGTAGCGCCTGAGGTGCTCGGCCAGGGCGATTTTGCTGTATCCGTGTCTGCCGGTGCCGCCCTGACAGTGCTGCTGGCCACACGCCTGGGCTTTCCCATCTCCACCACGCATGCTCTGGTGGGTGGGCTGGTGGGTGCCGGTATCAGCACCGGCACGTTGCAGGCAGAGCGGCTGGCGTCGGCCTTCCTGCTGCCTCTGGCCCTCAGCCCCCTGCTGGCGGCGAGCCTGGCAGGGTTCGGTTACCTGCTGCTCAGGACGGCTCGCCAGGCTCTTGGCGTTGTCGAGGATGATTGTCTCTGTATCGACACCGAGGTCAGCGCCCCCGCCCTGGCGCCGGCAGGTCCTGGCGCCGGTCTGGGCAACAGCGTCGCCATGACCACCATGCCGTCCCTGCGGGCCGGCAGATCACAGGACTGCCGCGTCCACGGGCGAACCTTGCCGGGCATGACCAGTTTGCGGCTGCTGGATCTGAGTCACGTCGCCAGCGGTATTCTGGTCAGCTTTGCCCGTGGCCTCAACGACACGCCCAAGATTGCAGGTATCCTGCTGATCGGTACAATCTCTGCGGGCGCCGCCTCAGAGATTTATGGGCAGCAGGTCATCATCGTCGGCATCGCTACCATCATGGCTCTCGGTGGACTGTTGTCCGCCCGGCGCGTGGCCCGGGTCATGGCGCTGGAGATCACCGACATGAACGAGGGCCAGGGCTTTGCGGCCAATCTGATCACCAGCGTGCTGGTTCTGTGCGCCTCAAAAGTTGGCGTACCCGTGTCCACGACCCATGTTTCCTGTGGTTCGCTGTTTGGCATTGGCGCCGCCGGAGGTGGGGGCCACTGGTCGACCATCGCCGGCATCCTCGGCGCCTGGGTTGTCACACTGCCCGTTGCCGCCGCCATCACAGCCCTGATTTACTGGGTTGCAACAGTCATATTGACGTAGGAGATCTGTTTCATGAGCACCGCCACACCTGACATCGCCGAGAGCAGCACCCGCGAGCGCTACAGCGCCGCCGCCGCCGCACCCGAGGCCGCTTTGTGCTGTCCCGTCGACTATGACCCCCGCTACCTGCAGATGATCCCCGACGAGATCATCGCCAAGGACTACGGGTGTGGTGATCCATCCGCTTTCGCACGTCCCGGCGACACGGTGCTGGATCTGGGCTCCGGCGGTGGCAAGATCTGCTACATCGCCGCGCAGATCGTCGGCGCCACCGGTCGTGTCATCGGCGTTGACATGAACGACGACATGCTGGCCCTGGCTCGACGCCACCAGCCGGACATGTCGCAGGCCATGGGCTACGACAACGTCGAGTTCCGCAAGGGTCGCATTCAGGACCTCGGCCTCGACCGCGACCGCCTCGAACTGTGGCTGCGCGAACACCCGGTACAGGACGAAGGATCCCTGCGCGTCCTCGAGGAGCAGATTGCCGCGCTGCGGCGTGAGCAGCCGCTGGTGGCCGACAGCTCGGTCGACCTGGTGCTGAGCAATTGTGTGCTGAATCTGGTGGCCGACACCGAAAAGCGGCAGCTCTTCGGCGAGATCTTCCGCGTCCTGCGACGTGGCGGCCGCGCCGCCATCAGCGACATCGTCGCCGATGAGCCCGTGCCCGAACACATGAAGGCCGATCCCGAACTGTGGAGCGGTTGCCTCTCCGGCGCCATGGAGGAATCCGAGTTTCTGCAGGCCTTCTCCGATGCGGGCTTCTACGGCATCGAACTGGCCAAGCGTGATCCTGTGCCCTGGCAGACAGTGGAGGGCATCGAGTTTCGCTCCGTCACGGTGACAGCGTGGAAAGGCAAACAAGGCGACTGCTGGGAGCACAACGAAGCCGTCATCTATAAGGGCCCCTTCCGCGAGGTGCGCGACGACGACGGCCACGTGTACCGCCGTGGTGAACGTGTCGCCGTGTGCCGCAAGACCTTCGAGATCCTCTCACGCGAGCCGTACTCCGACTACTTCGAGCCCGTAGAACCGCTCGAGGCGGTGACGGAGCCGGCGCCCTTTGACTGTTCCGGCGTCGCACAACGTCATCCGCGCCAGACCAAGGGACAGGACTACGACGCCACGATCGAGGCCAGTTGCGGCCCCGAAGGCTGCTGCTAGCCCACGTGACGCAGACTGCACAACAACACACGGCCGCCCGTTCCAATGGGAAGGCCAACGGGAAAGGCGTCAATGGCAACGGCAAGGCTGCAGCTGAGGCGAAGTTTGTCGATCCCCTGCTGACAGCCGACGGTGACGAGCGCGCCCACGTGGCGCTGCGTAAGCTCGACACCCTGTGGTTCAACACCGGCACGCTGTGCAATCTCGAGTGTGTGAACTGCTATATCGAATCGAGCCCGCGCAACGACCGCCTCGCCTACCTGACGGCGGCGGAGGTGTCGACCTATCTGGATGAGATCGAGGCCGACGCCCTGGGCACGCGTGAGATTGGCTTTACCGGGGGCGAACCGTTCATGAACCCCGAGTTGCCCGCAATGCTGGCCGATGCTCTGGCGCGTGGTTTCGAGGTGCTGGTACTGACCAACGCCATGCGCCCCATGATGAAGTTCGCCGACGAGTTGCTCGATCTGCGGCAGCGTTTTGGCCATCGCCTGACCCTGCGTGTGTCCATCGATCACTACACTCAGGCCCTGCACGAGGAGGAACGCGGCCCCAGATCGTGGTCACGGACGCTGGCAGGATTGCGCTTTCTGTCAGAGCACGACTTCAGCCTGGCCGCCGCCGGTCGCACAATGTGGGGCGACGACGAGCACGGCCTCCGCGCCGGCTACGCGCAGCTGTTTGCCGCCGAAGCCATCGGCATCGATGCCGCCGACCCGGCTCGCCTGATGCTGTTCCCGGAGATGGATGAGCACGCTCAGGTCCCCGAAATAACCACCACCTGCTGGGGTATTCTCGAACTGTCGCCTGACAGCATCATGTGCGCCTCGTCGCGGATGGTCGTCAAGCGCAAGGGTGCCGGCGCCCCCGCCGTACTCAGCTGCACGCTGCTGCCCTATGACCAGGCCTTCGAACTGGGTTCCACCCTGGCTGAGGCCAGTGGCAGCGTACAGCTCAATCATCCCCACTGCGCCAAATTCTGCGTCCTTGGCGGCGCCAGCTGCTCAGCCTGAAATAGCAGGTTTTCCGGTGGGGGCACAGCTGACCCCGCGTTGACGCCATCAGCCCGGGCGGCGAACCTATGCGCCATGCTGATGATGCGTATGATGGATACAGTTCGGCATGCAACACGCCGCCGATAGCGCCGGCGTCGAACTGCTGCTGGCCAACAGTGACGGCAAACCGGACAAAGAGATCCAACTCGTCAATACGTACATCACTCGCAAGGTCGATGCCATCGTCATCTCGCCGCTGAGCGCCACCGCTTCGGTGACGGCGCTGAAACGGGCGCGCGAACAGGGCGTCGCCGTTGTCACCTACAACTCCGCCGTACAGGGTGATATTGCCGTCGCCCATATCGAGAGTGACCAGAGCGATCTGGGCCGGCAGACCGGCCAGGTGGCGCGCCGCTATATCGAGGAGAGACTCGGTGGCAAGGCCAGGGTGGCTGTGCTCGCCTTCAAGTCACAGTTGCCGGAGTCCAGCAACGGCCGACGCAACGGCTTCGTCGAGGAAGTGACCAAACTGCCTGGTGTCGAAGTCGTCGCCGAACAGGATGCATGGTTGCCGGAGATGGCGATCAAGAAGGTTGGCGACATCCTTACGGCCAACCCGGATCTCGACATCGTCTGGGCCGCCAATGAGGGTGGCACCATCGGCGCCGTGATGGCCGTCAAGAATGCCGGCAAGGGCGAGCAGGTCGCCGTATTCGGCACGGATACGAGCGCGCAGCTCATCGACTTCCTGCTCTCCGGCGACGGCATTCTGCAGGCGATCACCGGTCAGCAGCCCTTTGCCATCGGCTCGAGCGCCGTGCGTACTGCATTGACGGCACTCAAGGGCGGCAGTGTCGCCCCGACTGTATCAATGGCCGGTGTGCTGCTGCGGCGGGATGCGCCCGCAG
>JAQCJA010000380.1 GCA_027593305.1 bacterium | reverse complement strand
GCTCTGCCGGAGTCCCGCATCGACATCCCCTGGCAGCGCGTGATCAATGCCCGCGGCGAGGTGTCACCCAGGGCGGGCAGTGGCATGCACCATTTTCAGCAACATCTGCTCGAAAGCGAGGGTGTGGTTTTTGTCGATGGGCGGATCCATCTGCGCCATTTCCTCTGTCAGGATGCCGATTTGAGCCCGCAAGGTGACTGACAGCGACACCGCTCTGGACCGGCCGATCCTGCGCCTGGCCATACCCAGCGTCATGGCTGCCATCTCGGTGCCCCTCATCGGTCTGGCAGACACGGCAATGGTGGGGCACCTCAGCGACGTGGCGTTCCTCGGTGCGGTGGCAACGGCGAGCATTCTCTTTGATGTCCTGTTCTGGAGCGCCGGCTTTCTGCGCATGGGAACCACGTCGATCGTCTCGCACTATCACGGCGCAGGGGATGCAGCCAACTGTAGTGCCGCACTCTGGCGGTCGCTCGTGCTGGCTCTGGGCATCGGCATCGTCATTCTCCTGCTGCGGGCACCGTTGTCACACTACGGGTTCCTGTTGGTGGGCGGCAGTGAGGCGGTGCAGACCTGGGGACAGCGCTATTTCGACGTCCGTATTCTCGGCGTGCCACTGGTTCTGGCAACGTTGGCCTTGAATGGCTACTTCCTGGGAACGGCCAATGTCATCGCACCCCTGCTGATCACGGTCGTCGCCAATGTCGTCAATGTTGCCGCTGACTACGCGTTGATCTTTGGCCATTGGGGGGCTCCAGAACTGGGCGTCGTCGGTGCGGCCTGGGCATCCGTTGCGGCCAATGGCATGGGCCTCGTCGTGGGTGTGCTGATTCTCTTCAGGCGTTATCGAGGCCAGCTGTCGATCCCCAGGCTCAGCGGCCTGCTCGATCCGGCGCGACTGCGCCATCTGCTGCATACGAATGTCAATCTCCTGGGGCGAACGCTGTGTCTGTTGTTTGCCCAGTTCACCCTCGTTGCTCTCGTGGCGCGCATGGGGGAGGTGCCGCTGGCGGCGCACACCGTGGTCTGGCAGTTGTGGGCCCTCGTCAGCTACGGGGTGGATGGTTTCGCCCATGCTGCGGAAGCTCTTGTGGGGGCAGCCCTCGGTGGCGGCATGTACGACAGGGCACGCGCCATCTCCCGTCGTGTCCTGGCCTGGGGCGTTGCGATCGGGCTGGTGTTTACCTGTCTGTACGCCGTCGGGCTTGAGTATCTCGTTGGTCTGTTGACGACACACGCGGAGGTTGCAGAAGCTGCGGCTGTTCTGACGGTTGTAGTTGCCGTCATGCAACCGATCAATTCGGCGGTATTCGTCTTTGACGGGATCTTCATCGGCGCCAATGATATGGGCTACATGTTCGCTGCCATGGCCCTGGCGTCGTTTGGTTTTTTTGTGCCGGTCGCTCTGGTCCTCGTTGTCTGGTGTGACGGCGGCCTGCTCTCCGCCTGGATCGCCTACGCGGCTCTGATGGTCGGACGAATCCTGCCGCTGGCCCTGCGCTTTCGTTCCGCCAACTGGCTGCGCACATTCGTTGACGCGCCGCACCCATCTTCTGGAAAGTGAGCCTGTATGCCATTCGTCAACGCAGATGCACTGCCGAAACTGCAACTGTTCCCGAAAGCTCTCAGCGGCATTGTCCACGGAAAAAACCTGATGTTATCCTTCCTTGAACTTGAGCCTGGGTGTGAAATCCCGGAGCATAGTCATCCACACGAACAGGCCGGGCTGGTCCTGTCGGGATTGCTGCGCTTTCGCATTGGTGACGAAGAGCCTTTATCATTCCAGGGAACGTCGTTCACTGGGGTGTCGTGGAGGGCGACGAGATGGTCAAGGTACTGGATATCTTCAGTCCGCTGCGCGAGGACTACATCGAGCGCTACAACGAACACACGAAAACGAACCAGGATACACGATGGGCCTGAGTGACCCTGCCAATGCCGGATTCTGGGATTCGATCTACGACAACGGCCATCCCCCCTGGGATCAGGATGAAGCAGCGCCACCTCTGGTCCGGGCCGTCGACGCCCTGATCGTGCCTGCTGGTGCACGCGTCTTTGTTCCCGGCTGCGGCCTTGGTCATGACGCCTTGTTTCTCGCGGCGCAAGGGTATACGGTGACGGCCCTGGATTTCGCCGCCAGCGCGGTGGCTGGCCTGCGCCTGCGCGCTGCCAAAGCGGGTCTGTGCCTCGACGTGGTGCAGGCCGATCTGTTCGCGCTGCCGACGGCGATGGATGACTCCTTCGACCTGCTTGTGGAACACACCTGTTTCTGTGCCGTTCCGCTGGACCGTCGGGCGGACTACGTTCAGGTCGCGGCGCGCGTTCTGCGACCTGGCGCCAGCCTACTGGGCCTGTTTTTTGAAGTTGATGCTGCACTCGAAGACGGGCCGCCCTTTGCGACAACACAGGCCGACGTGGAGCACCACTTTGAGCCGCTGTTTGACATTCAGAACCTTGAACAACCACCGGATTCATTTGCCAGGCGCCGTGGTCGGGAGTGGTTGGGCCATATGGTGCGCCGTTGAGATCTTTTCGTTGCCCCTCATGACCACCGATTCAGGAGCGAGTCACCCTTGAGATTTCTGACTGCTGCGGACTGTGCGGATGTTCTCATCGTTGCCACCACACCACGAACCGCCGCCGGTGACGTCGATCTGCCCGGGGTGCGCCGCAACGTGACCCACCTTGTTGACAACGGTGCGCGCTTTCTCATGCCGATGTGTGGTACCGGGCTCGTGTATGACGCGACGCTTGATGAATTTGAGAAGGTCACGGCTGCCTTCCTCGAAGCGGCGGAAGAGGCGCTGGTTGTGCCCGGCATCGGCCCCGGATATGGACGCTCTCTGGAGATGGCTCGTATCGCCAGCCGCCTTGGTGTGCCGGGCGCCATGGTGATGCCCATCGTCGGCCCTGCGTCGGTGAAAGGCACGGCCGAAGGACTGCGCCGCATCAGCGAGATGGCGGGCTTTCCTGTGATCCTCTATCAGCGCCGCCTGGACATCATGCCGGCAGAATCGGTCATAGAAATGTGCCGGGCACTGGACGGTGTTGTCGGGCTGAAGTATGCCGTGGATGACCTTGATACATTCCGTCAGATCGTCGCGGGCGCGGGCAACGACTGCGCCATGATCTGTGGCATGGCCGAAGATCCCAGCATCCGTTACCTGCAGGCCAAAGCCGTCGGCTTCAGCTCAGGTATGGCCAATTTCCTGCCACGCATGAGCCTGGCGCTGCTGGCGGCGTTCCGCGCCGGGAATCTGGCAGAAGCGGAACGCTTGCGCACTATGATGGTGCCATTCGAGGACTTTCGTGGAGAGAACAGGGCGCGATACTCAGGTTCCGCGCTGCATGCCGCCATGGAATACGCCGGCCTGGCAGGTGGACCGGTGATACCCTTTGCCGAGGATGTCGCCGCCGCCGACCTGCCGCGGGTGCATGCCATGATGGATATCCTGCTGGCGGAGGAGGAGCGGCTTGGGGGAGGCGTGACGGCGGCGCAAGGGGGGAGATCCCAATGACAGACACAATGGCTCTGCGTGTAGGCCTCATCGGTGTTGGTGGTGTGTGCCGCGCCGTGCACTATCCAGGATTCTCGCGTATCCCCGGTGTCGACATTGCCGCTCTCTGTGACCCGGATGCAGCGTTGCTGGCGCAGCGTCGCGAGGAATGGGGTGTGGCAGCAACAGCATCGGATGTCGATGAGTTTCTGCGGCACGACCTGGACGCAGTGGTGATCGCCACACCGAACCACCTGCACCGGCGGCTCATCGAGAAAGTACTGGCCGCCGGGTGTCACGTACTGTGTGAGAAACCCCTCGGCATGGATCTGGCCGAAACCATCGCCATCTACCGGCTGGCGAGCGCCTCCGGACGGCGGCACATGACGGCCTTCACGTACCGCTTTGTGCCCGGCATGACCTACCTGAAGCATCTGGTCGACAGTGGCGCTCTCGGCGTTGTCCGTCACGCCCGTGTGCAGAGACTTCAGGACTGGGGAGAAAAGGCCATCGGCTGGCGCCAGTACCGGGCCCAGGCGGGTCTCGGCGAACTTGGTGACATGGGCATCCATCGCATCGATTACGCCGAGGATCTCCTGGGGCCCATTGGCTCGGTATGTGCGAGCATGAAGCAGTTGCTGCCGAGGGATCAGACCAAGGAGGGGGTTGCCTGCCCGCCTCAGGACGTGGAAGACTGGGTTGCCTGGATTGCTGAGTTTGACAGTGGTGCCACCTGTGTCTTTGAGATGGGCAAGTTGAGCAAAGGGCGTGGGCCGGGTGGTGATCACGATCTGGCCGAACTGAACGGAACCGAAGCCAGCGCGGTCTACCATCTGCACACCCCGCACGAGGTCCTGTTCGCCAGGCGTGGTGAACCGTATCAGCCGTTGCCCGTCCCGCCAGAGTTTCTTGCCCGGCCAGGAAGTCCGCGTGATCCTGCCGTTGGCGACCCGGTTGTCACCTTCCGCTATGATCAGGCGTGGGAGTTCGTCAGCGCGATTCGCGAGGGGCGCGACTGCGTGCCGTCATTCTACCACGGCATGCGGGCTCAGGCGGTCGCAGAGGCGGTTGTCACTGCCGATCGCCAGCGACGATGGGTGGACGTGCCGCGCGTGCCATAGCGATTGACCCGGCGCAGTTCTATCGTCCACAGGAGTGCCCGGGGCTCCAGGGCCGCACTCATCCCGGTCAGCAGCATGGTGATTTGCATCCCATGCGTATCAATATTGAGATGCTCATATCAAATATGACTCGCTTGGTTTCTCAGACTGCCGAGCGGAGTTAGCTTGTTTGTCGTCGCATTTATGAGACGCCACGTATCGTTTCGTCTCGGATTCGTGCGTCAAGGCGTAACCTTCATGTGTATATAAGATCTAATAAAATTAACGACTTACGATGCATTGTAGAAGATTGATAGGACTTGGCACAGGGTTTGCTGTTACAGGTGTGTCGCACGTCAAAGGATTTCGACCCGAGACGCAGCGTCGCC
>JAQCJA010000379.1 GCA_027593305.1 bacterium | reverse complement strand
CTGCCGATGGCAGTGGCTGGGTCCACATCGACGACGGCGGCTTCTGATCAGCGCAGTACCGTCAGCCGCCGGAGCAGGCGAATGGGGCCGACGGACAACTCGTAGAAGTAGACGCCGCTGGCCGCCGGATGTCCGGACTCGTCAAGTCCATCCCAGATCACGCGGTAGATCCCGGGCGCCGCTTCCTGGGTGAACAGATGGCGCACCATGCCGCCGGTGATGGTGCGCACATCGAGATCCATGGGTTGGCCGGCGCTCAACGATATGTTCAGCAGCGACACGGAAAAGTCGATGACCGTAGCGCCATTGAAGGGGTTCGGGAAGTTCTGCGCCAGCGCAAATGCCATGGGCAGGCGCGGATCAAAATTGAGCGGCGGATCCCAATTGACGAAACCGGACATGCCGGAAGAGATCGCCGCCGTCTCCGTCGTCCCCCACCAGTTCCGCGCCGCATCCACCGTCTGCGCCGTCTCGTTGGCGACGAGCACCTGTGGCTCATTGATGACATTCAGCTGCAATATTGTCGGCACGCGGAAGCCCATCGCCGACAGTACCGTGTCGACATGGCTGAAAACGTTCGCGCGGACAATCGGAGTGGCACTTCGCGTACGCAGCGCGACTCGATACCCGGTCCATTCGTTCTGCGTCAACGTCATGCCCCCCGTCAGTTCCAGGCGTGCACCCTCGCCACTGCCGGTAAGCCGTGTATCTGAGACTGTGCCGCTGGAACCTTCGCGCAACCACAGGTCATAACCACCGGCAGCGGCACCATTGCGTGCCAGTTCGCTGTGCGTCAGGGTGACATTGCCGTCCTTTCTGGTGAATCCGTGGCCGGCATTGTCGATGAGCCGCAGATCCTCGGCCGTCACCGGGTCGCCACCGTCAATGGTGACCGCATTGCCACCCGCGCCTTCGACAGTGACTCGCAGCAGGCGGGTCCGACCGGACACAGACGTCACGCGGATGCCGTCGCCGGTGTTTGCTTCGATCGACACCCCCGCCAGTGACAGGCCTCGTGTGCCCCCACGCACGACAATGGCCTGTTGCGCCTGGCGGAAGGTCGTTGACCCCAGGGACAGCAGACCGCTGGCGGTGGTCGACAGGCCGACCCAGTCGCCCGGTGCAGCCAAGGCCGAGGCAGATTCGAACACGGATGTCGCGCCCGCAGAGGACAGTGTTCCCTCAACGACGATTTCGACCCGTTCCGGATCCGCGCCGCTGTGGCGCCCGTCCGCAGCCACACGGATCACCGTTCCTGGTGCCAGATCGACACTGGCACCGGCAGCGATGGTGACATCACCAACGATGTGGATGGTGTCGCGCCAGACGTCGCGACCCGTGAGCAGGCCGGCACGGCGGCGATCACGCACCACCAGATCTGCGGAGAAACCGGCACCGGAGCCGCGGATGTCGCTGATGCTGACACCGTTGATGGCAGGATTGCTCAGCGGTGTGTATTCGGTGAACCGCCCCCCGTCAAAAACGTCCGTCGCGTCGCCGAGGTTGCCGGCGTGTCCGGCTCGAAAGTCCGCGTCGCTCGAATAGAAATCGAGGTTGTCCTGGCCCACGTCGAGGCCGGGCCGCACGCCCTGTGGGTAGCCGGCGTCGAGGAACAGCCCGTCTGCACAGATCAGATCGACGCGTTTGTTGTATTCGTCATCATTGTCAGGGCGGTCGGGGTCGACATGCCAGATCAGCACGCCCTCTGCCGGCAGGTGTCGCTCATAGTAGCTCCCATCGGCACTGCGGTGTTCGATGAGCAGATACTCGCCATCAGGCAGGGGCAACTGATAGACGGTTCCTCCCCTGTTGACGTCACCGAGGAAGGCATCATCAATCGTTGTGGCGACAACGGCGAGCTGTGCATTTGCCACCCCCAGCCAGCCCAGTTGCAGGCGGCTCCAACTGCACAGGGGCGTGGGGCCACCTCGGTCGTCCCAGCCACGGGCGCCATGACCCATCAACCCCCAGTAGCCGATCCCGGCAGAGGCGTCGTTGTCATCGACGATCGAGCCTCGCGTGTTGACACGATCGTAGAGATCGGGCAGACCCAGCATATGACCCATCTCGTGGGCGATGATCCCCACAGCGTCAGCGAAGCTCAAGCCCCGCTGCAGCGTGCCACCTGGTGTGTCCTTGTCCTGGCGTACGGAGATGCGTCTCCCGTCGCTTGCAGCATCCTGCGTCAGGTACGGCGTATCGAGGCCAAGTTGGGCGACGCCGTCTGCGTCGCCGACGATGAATCCCGACGGTGTGGACTGTGTCACGACCAGCAACAGGTCGACGGAACCATCATCATCACCAGAGTTCGGTATGCCGTCGGGACCATCGTTGTCGAATGCCCCGAAGTCGACATCGGCATCAGCCGCAGCCAGGATCTCCCGGGTGAAACGCCCGAACTCACCCCGCCCGGCAGCACCTGCCGAGAGATACCGCGACATGGGGCTCGCAGACGCATACACGCGCGGCAGGACTTCGCCCGTCAGCACAAACTGCCCGGTGGACATCTCCGTGAAGAAATGCGTCAGACTTCCGGGACGAGACGGATCAAACAGGTCTGCGGCGAAGGCGGGCGCTGTCGCTGACCCGGACTCATCCTGGAAACGTGCAAAGAGTACCAGAGCCCGCACCTGCCCCGTTGACGACAGAACCGCAGTGGCGGCCCGCTTCGGCGCCGACCCGGCGCACTGCAGACCGTCGGCACTTGCGTGCAGAGGCAGCAGCGCACTTGCTATCATGATGCAGTTGCGCAGATACGGTATCATAGGCCTAGTATACACTCCATGATGACGCCATCCTATCCACTGGCCCGCGTCGCAGGGGAGGACGTACAGATGGGGCTTGCACCGCTGCGCCCCGGTGACCCGCTGGGCTGGTGGTCGCCCGTCAACTACTGAGATGGCGGTGAGTTGATGCCCGAGTTACCCGACGTACTGGCCTATGTTACCGGACTGGAACGGCTGCTGGGTGGACGCACGATTGGTTCGATTCAGTTGCGCAGCCCGTTTCTGGTGCGCACCTTCGAGCCGAAACTCGAGACCGCCGTGGGGCGCCGCCTTGTTGGTTTTCACCGCATCGGCAAACGCATCGTGTGGGAACTGGAAGGGGAGCTCTTTCTCGTCATCCACCTGATGATCGCCGGTCGTTTCCACTGGAAAAAGGCGGGCACAAAACCGTCGCGGAAAATCGACCTGGCCGCCTTTCATTTCGACGACGGCACGATGCTGCTCACGGAAGCTGGATCGAAGAAGCGTGCCTCTCTGCATGTTGTGGCGGGCGCCGCTGGCCTGGCGGCGCATGATCCCGGTGGCCTGGAGGTGCTGGACGCCAGTCTGGCGGACTTCACTTCAGTACTGATGCGGCACAATCACACGCTGAAACGGGCCCTGACCGACCCCCGCCTGTTCTCCGGAATCGGCAATGCCTATTCCGATGAGATCCTGCATGCGGCGCGGTTGTCCCCGGTAAAATGGACAACCCGCCTGACGCCGGAAGAGATCACCGGTCTGTACCAGGCAACACGAGCGACGCTGGCGGACTGGTGCGCGCGCATGCAGGCGGAGGCGCATGTGGCGTTTCCGGAGAAAGTCACTGCCTTTCGACCGGAGATGGCCGTACACGGCCGCTTCGGCAAGCCCTGCCCCGTTTGTGCCACAGCCGTGCAGGAGATCTCTTATGCGTCGAACGAGACCAACTACTGCCCACGCTGTCAGACAGGCGGCAAGGTGCTGGCCGATCGCCAGTTGTCACGCATGCTGAAGAATGACTGGCCGAAGACCATCGAGGAACTCGAGGCCCGTCTCGGTGCAGCTGACAAGGGGGCGCCGTGATCGACGGCATCGACGTTGTTGGTGTGGGCCTCATCACGACGGACTACGTCTACCGTGTCCCGCGCCTGCCTGCCTTTGGTCAATCCCTGCGCGCCTCGGGTTATGTGCGCGCCTGCGGCGGCCCGGCAGCAACCGCCATGGCCTGTCTCGCGCGACTCGGGATCGCCGCACGCTTTGTCGGCAAGACGGGAGCTGATGCCGAAGGCGACTTTGTCGCCGCCGAGCTGTCCCGTGCCGGCGTCGATGTGTCGCGACTGCGTCGAGGCATCGGGCGTTCACGTGTGGCGACCGTGCTCGTCGACGAGGTCTCAGGTGATCGTGGCTTCCTCTCGTGGCCAGAGTCTTTCTCGCCGCTGCGGGGCTGCGACATCACCGTCGAGGATCTCGCCGACGCCCGTGTCGTGCTGATCGATGACGCGGATGATGCCGGACTCGAGGTCGCGCGACGGGCGCGGGCGGCAGGGGCCATCGTCGTCTTCGATGGTACATGGCAGAGCGATCTGCTCGACGAGTTCCTGCCCCTCGTGGACCACGCCATTGTCAGTGGATTTTTTGCCCGACGCTGGATGCCCGACGGCGATGACAACGCCATTCTGCAACGACTCACCGATCTTGGTGCCGGCACGGCTGTGTTGACTCTGGGTCCGCGTGGTTGTGTGGCTCGTGTTGGGCAGGCGCACGTTGCCTGTTCTGCGGCACCTGTTGCGGTCGTCGATACGACAGGTGCCGGTGACGCCTTCCATGGAGGCTATATCGCAGCTTTGCTGGAACAACAGGATCTGTCGCAGAGACTGCACTTTGCCGCGGCGACAGCAGCGCTCAATTGCCGGGGTCTGGGTGGGCAGCAATCCCTGCCGACGCGGGACGAGGTGGACGCTCTTCAGAAGGCCTGGCCCACACCGAAGTAGAGTGCGAATCGAGCCGCTGCGTCCCCGGACCGGTCCGCCACCGCCACGTCGAGGCGCAGCAGGCCGAAGCGGGAATTGTACCGCACACCGGCACCACTGGCCCGCCGCAGTTCTCCAGGGATGTCGACATCGGCAGCCTTCGTCCATACCTGGCCGGCGTCGTGGAACAGCACCAGGCCATGGCCCAGGGCCGGCAACCGCAGCTCCAGTTGCACGTTGAAGGCAAGTTCACCGACACGGTCTGCGCCGATCTCACC
>JAQCJA010000378.1 GCA_027593305.1 bacterium | reverse complement strand
CGCCCAAGGGAACGGAAGTCCCAGAACCGAAGGCGATCACCGAATGCCGTATGCCCCCCAAAGACGCCAGCCTCCGTCGGGGTGGCGGCCCAGGCGACATCCTTCATGTGAACGTGAAAGATGCGCTCAGCGAAACGGTAGATGAACTCGACGTAGTCGACACCCTGATAGCCCAGATGGCTCGGGTCATAGTTGAAGCCGAAGGCCGGATGGCCGTCGAGGGCTTCGATGGCCCGCTCGGCGGAGGCGATGTCGAAAGCGATTTCGGTTGGATGGACCTCGAGGGCGAACTTGACGCCGACTTTCTGAAATTCATCGAGGATGGGACGGAAGCGTTTGGCGAAGTCCTCGTAGCCGGCGTTGATCATGGCATCGGGTATCGGCGGGAAGGGATAGAGCAGGTGCCAGATCGAACTGCCCGTGAAGCCGTTGACCACGGAAACTCCGAGGCGGGCAGCAGCCTGGGCGGTGGCGATCAGTTCCTGGGCGGCCCGCTGACGCACGCCTTCGGGGTCGCCGTCGCCCCAGACGTAGTCGGGCAGAATGGCCTGATGGCGAGAATCAATGTTGTCACACACCGCCTGACCAACGAGGTGCGCGGAGATGGAGAACAACTGCAGGTTGTGCTTGTCGAGAACCGCCCGCTTCGCCTTGCAGTAGGCCGCGGTGGCTTTGGCGACTTCGAAATGATCCCCCCAGCAGGCCAGTTCGAGGCCGTCATAGCCGAATTCGACAGCCTTCTGGCAGATGGTCTCGGTGTCGAGATCGGCCCACTGGCCGGTGAACAGTGTTACGGGGCGTGCCATCGGTGTGCCTCCTGTTGATGTTGGTGTCGACTCCTGACGCGTACGAAAGGGCAGCCCCGTCCTACGGTCAACCACTTTGTCGTTTCAGCGACGGGATGCCTTCATGCGACGCAGATCGACATCGAAAATTCGCAGGAACCGCCCCTGAAACTCGCCGATGATTTCCGGGATCGTGTCATCATCAACATCGAGCAGGCCGAGGCGCTCACCGAACGGTTCAGGTGATTGCCATTCCAGGTCACGGTAGCGAGCGTCGAAGACGAAACCGTCGTTGAGCACGATCTCCTCGGTGCCATCACCATCGACATCTCCGAAGACGATCTCCGTCGCCGTGATGTTGTCCTGATCACTGCGCCACTCTTCGAATTGATCACGCCCATCGTAGATATGCAACCGCCCGTCGGCGACGAAAACCAATTCGACCTGCTCGTCCTCATCGACATTGTGCAGAGCCATGACGGTAATGGAAGAGTAGTCTGTCGGGGGATTGCTCCACAACGAACGATACCCGGCACCATCAAGAAAGTGAATCCGTCCGTTCTGCGTATAGACGACGATTTCCTGCAGGTCATCGAGGTTGATGTCAGCGACAAACAGGCCGGCGATGGCACTCTCGAAGTACTCGCTGACCCAGACCTCCTGGTACGCCTGGTCGCGCTGCTCGTACACGTGTACAAAGCCATGGGCATCACCGAGCGCGAAACGATCCGGGGCATCCTCAGTTGTTGGCGGCAGGGCGATGATACAGTCGAGTCCGTTCAGGATGCCATGTGGCGCAATCCCGGTGTATGTGATCGGACCCGCATGGGCCTGCGTGGGAATCAAGCCGTTGATGACCAGCGCTGCTGCGGTGAGAACCTGCACCGTTGTCTTCATTGTTCTGTGTTCTCCCGTGCTGCGGCCAGAGCAGCATCGTAGACGGTCTGGAAGGCGACCTTGTGGCTGCGGGCAAGTCGCACACAGTCTTCGTACTCAGGTGCCGCCCTCAGTCGCCCGGGCAGATGGGCCATTTTCACGTTCACATCACCGTAATCGGTGGATACCAACAGGAAGGATCGTTCCAGCATGCGGCGGTCCACAGTCTGGTAGCGGACCCCGAGGCTGGTCGTCTCCGCAAGAATCAGGTCGGCAACACTTTCGGTGGACTCGGGGTCGACGAGGACGCTGAGCAGGTGTCCCGGGCGGTTCTTCTTCATCAACACCGCCGTGACATAGACATCGCGGGCCCCGGCCTCCAGCAGGCGCTCAAAAAGGTAGCCGAATATCTCGGGGTTCATGTCGTCCAGATTGGCTTCCAGCAGCACGCAACGAGAGCCGCGCTCCGGGGCCTTATGACTGGCGGCCGACGGCTCGACGGCAGCGCCCGAGCCGCAAACGCACGACGTTCGGCGTTGTCGCCGGGTTCCTGCCCCCGGCGCCATACCCCGTGCCGACTGTCGTCATCGCTGGCGCAGGGCCGTAGCCTTCTGCCAGCGTCGTGATCAGAGCCGCCCCCGTGGGTGTTACCAATTCCGATTCGATATCCGTCTGCACCAGGGGAACGTTGCGACACAGAGCCAGCACACCAGGAACCGGAACAGGGTAGCGGCCGTGGGCACAGATGACGGTGCCGGTTCCCACATGCAACGGCGACGACAGTACCTGAGTGACACCGAGGCGACGCAGACCGGCGATGGCGCCCGTGATATCAACAATGGCGTCGAGGCTGCCCACTTCGTGCAGGCCCACGTCCTCGACGGCTCTGCCATGGACTTCGGCCTCGGCCTCGGTCAGACGCCGAAACACCCGGCAGGCAGTTTCTTTGACATCAGCCGCCAGCGTGCTCGCATCGATGATAGCCAGTATGTCACCGAGGTGCGTGTGCTGATGGTCGCCCCCTTCATGGTCGTGGCCATGTTCATGGTCGTGGTGCTGGTGATTGTGATCATGATCATGGTCATGGGAGTGCCTACCTGTATGCTGGTGTTGTTCGCCAGCGGGGGTCATGGGTTGGCCGTCGATATCGACCTCCACATAGGTCGCGCGGATGCCACAACGATCCACGGAGGAGGCGCGCAGCCGCGCTCCTATGCCAAGCCGATCGATATCGGCCTGCAGATCCGCCAGATCGAGACCTGCATCGATCAGCGCGCCCAGGATCATATCACCACTGACACCGGAGAAACAATCGAAGTAGGCGATCAGCACCGGGGGGGCTCCCGTCAGTTGGGACCGATCCTCACTTGGGCGTCGACGCGGCGGGCCGGCGGAACTCAGCCTGCCGCCGCTTCCAGTCGAGTTCCTCATCGAAATTGAAGACGTCGATGAAATCTTCGATTCGGTCTTCGGCGGTTGTACTCATCAACTTGTCATCAACGAGGTTGAAGACGATCTCACCGAAGTCCCGGGTCTCGCGAATGCGCCAATGGGAAAACACTGTGTGTGTGAGCGGCCCGAACTGGTCCAGGGCGTATTCGCTGATGCCATACAGCAGGTCCCGACCCGATACGTGACGTTGTTCGCGCGGCATCGAGGCCTTGCCCAGTTTCTCGACGGTGTGCTGCAGAGCGTCGTAAACGAACAGGTAGGCAGCGCGTGGGTAGCGACCATCGCGCTCGGCGAGGGCCTCGATGTCATGGAGAAAGCCGTCGTCCATGTCTGGTTCGGTCTTGTGGGTGATATGTGTGTGGCAAGCCGGATTAAGTCAACGCCCCCCGGCGCCTGTGTCAAGGGGTGGAAAGGGCTGCCGGGCGCCTGTGAGCGGCGTCGGCGATGACACTCGGCGGCGTGCGCCGAGTGTCATCAAGCAGGCCCACAAGGTAACGTTTCCGTTGCTCAAATGCTTCGCGGTACGCAGGGGCCAGGGCCCGAGCCTCGTCGCCTCGGTTCACCGATCTCGGGTCGATCTGACTACCGTTGTGAATCAATTCGTAGTGCAAGTGCGGTCCTGTGGCGCGGCCTGTGGCGCCGACCTGGCCGACAACGTCGCGCTGGCTGACTCGTTGCCCCTTGCGCACGACGATGCGGCTGAGGTGGGCGTAGCGGGTGCGATACCCATTCGGGTGTTCCAGCTCAACCATCTTGCCATAGCCACCGTTCCAGCCAGCGACGGTGACGCGCCCCTGTGCCGTGGCCCAGACATCGGTTCCTGTTGCCGCCGCGTAATCCGTCCCCAGGTGGGGCACGTTACGTTTCAGAATTGGATGGAAACGTTGCCGGGTGAAACGCGAACTGATGCGGCGGAATACCATGGGCTTGAGCAGGAACATGCGTTCCAGCGACGCGCCATCCGCCTCGTAGTAGTCCTCCTGACCCATTGGATCCCTGTACTGTACGGCGAGATGTGACTCCACCTGGCCCTCGTAGCGGGCCAGCAGCACCTGGCCGTAGCGAACGAACCGGTCGCCCAGGTAACTACGGGTGAAAACAAGTCCGAGGCGATCACCGCGCCGCACGTCGCGATGAAAGTCGATCACCGAGCCGAAGGCGTAATCGACCACAAGGTCTGTCAGGGCGTCGCCCTCACCGGCTGCAGAAATGGCGTTGGACAGGTTGTCCTCGATGACGACTTCAATGGCCCAGGTGCGATCCGTCAGCTGGATCGAGTCCCGTCGAGCCTGCAACTCCTCGCCGACACGTTCGATGAATACCGGGTATTCAGGATCTCGACTGGGGGAATACGCAAAGCGCAGTACGGTTTTCAGGCTGTCGAGGGTCATCAGGATGGCGTCGCCGGGGTGGGTCTCGCGCTGCGCATTGAAGACTCGAGCCAGGGCCTGCCCGACACGGGCAATCTCCACTTCCGGCACGCCGTGAGACTTCAGCGTCAAGTAGATGGAGCCGTCGCGCCCGAGGGTATCGGCGATGTGATGCTGAATCGCCAACGGTGCCGGCACGGTCGCCGTGATGGCCCATGGAGCAAGTGGGTCACGGGTACCGTTTTCAGCCGCGTGCGGCAGGCGGACGATGAGGGCGCTGGATTCGGCGGCCGCAGCTGCGCCCCCGTCAACGTGCAGATCCGCCGCCTGCGAACGAATATCAACACGAACGACCGTGGCGATTGCCAGTGAGGCGAGCAGTCCCCAGAAAATGACCGTGGAACGCTGCGGAGGTCGCATGGTGGCAAATCTGGGTTGCGTGAAGGTTGGGAGGCGGCCGCCCCAGATCTGCCAGACCTTCTGCCAGGAAGTCTGCCAGTGAACGGGGCCCCATCTCGGC
>JAQCJA010000377.1 GCA_027593305.1 bacterium | reverse complement strand
TTTGCGCCACTGATGCAGGTGCTCCGTTGTCGGTTGCCAGCTACAGGCGTCGAACTCGCTGCGACCACGGCTGTAGATACCCAGCAGGCCATCTTTCACCATCTTCCAGCCAGCATGCTTCAGTGGCCAGGAATCGACCCGTGCATCGGCCGCCCGTACATGCTCGACAACCTCTGCCACGGCGCGGTCGCGCTCCGCCACCCCGTCATCGTAGGCAGCACGGCGACGCTCCTCCAGCATATGGCGCACCGACGCACGGGCGGCGTCTGCGCCGTCATCGGGAGTGATCGCCAGGGAATCGAGAGTTGCCACCAGGACGGTCGCATCACGCAGGCCCGCAAGTTGGCGCGCGGCATCGCGGCAGGCGCTGTTCTCGCTTCGGTATTCATCCGTGGACAGCTGGCCCCGAATGAGTCGCAGCAGGCCGCGCATCCGCTTCATCGCCTTGCGCGCCGAATGGATGTCGTCGTCGCGGTCCCCGGAGCCCTCGGTGAGGGCGCCGGCGACCCCGGTGAACTGTTCGTGGGCGATGCGTCGCACGCCCGCCGCCACAGACTCGGTACTTTCCAGAGAAAAAGGCATCAGCAGGTCGCCCCGACGTGAGCCCTCCGCAGGTCTGCGACAGGCCCGGCACAGGGGCCGGCAAGGAAGGCGAACATGCAGGCAAGCATACAGAGAGGGGTTCGGCGTGTCCAGCCTAACAGTCAATGCCTACAGGGACTTCCGGTCGATTCCTGCGGTGACTTGTCGGCAGGACCGAAAGACCAGACTTTTCACCGACCGGGATCTCCAGTGCCATCTCCGCATCCTGCCAATCTGTCTGCCAACTGTCTATGCCAACGCGCGACGTCGATCACTACATCGCCGACGCCGAGGCACAGGGGCTGAAGATTCGTCATGTGTTTCTCACCCACTTCCATGCCGATTTTGTTGCCGGTCACCTGGAACTGCGGGATCGCGTCGGCGCCGAGATCCACCTTGGCGCCAGCGCCACGACCCAGTACGCCGCGACAGGCATGCACGACAACGACGTGCTTGCCTTTGGCAATGTGCGCCTGGTGACGCTGGAAACCCCAGGCCACACACCCGAGTCGATGTGTATTCTGAGCTACGACCTTGAACAGAGCGACAGCACACCGCAGGCCGTCCTTACAGGCGGCACGCTGTTCATCGGCGATGTGGGTCGGCCGGACCTGGGCGCTTCCATCGGCTGGACGGCGGATGATCTGGCGTCCCTGCTCTATGACTCCCTGCACACCAAATTGTTGCCGAACGTGCCCGACGAGGCGCCCAGCTATTTCAGCTATGACGCAGAAATGAACACCAGGGAGCGTCCGACCCTCGAACAAAGCCTCGGTGAGGGCCTTGTCGCCCTGAGTCTGATGGAGACACTTGCCCGGCGCGACGCAGGAGCTCAAACTGCTCGACATACGTGAGGGGGATGATTTCGCCGGTGCGCATCTGCAGGGCAGCATCAACATCGATCTCGATGGCAAATTTGCCAGTTGGGCCGGTGCCCTGCTGGCCCATGACAGACCCATCGTGCTGATCGGAGCCCCTGGCAGCCAGCAGGAGGCGACGATGCGCCTCGGCCGCATCGGTTATGACAACGTCGTCGGGTATCTGGCAGACGGCATGATGGCTCTGGCCAGGAGTCCGCATCTGGTGGGGCGTGTGCAACGTATCACCGCCCTGTCCTTGCACGAGCAACGCCAGGAAAACGTGCCGATCTGTATCGTCGACGTGCGTTCGGCGAGTGAGCGTGAGGGGGGCCACATAGCCGATTCCATACATGTGCCATTGCCGCAGATGCTGCGGCACCTCGATGAACTGCCACGGGACCAGAAAATCGTCGTGCACTGTGCGGGGGGCTACCGCTCTGCCGTCGCTGCCAGCCTGACGTGTGACGCAAAACTGTGGAGGTAACATCATGATCCGACCCCTTGCAGCCGATGACGTGGCCACCGTCGTCGCCATCGCCGACGCCGCCTGGCGGGACATCTATGCCATGTTCAGGCGCACGTATGGCGAGGCTCTGTTCGCCGCCCTGGTACCGGATGCGGCGACGGCCAAGGGGGACCAGGTGCGCCGTACTTGCGAGGCTCATCCGGAGCGCGTCTTTGTCTGTGAAGAAGCAGGCCAGTGCGTCGGCTTCGTCACATTCCGCCTCAATGAGGAAGGGCGCATCGGTGAGATCGGCAACAATGGCGTGGCTCTTGCATGGCGTTCGCGCGGCGTCGGTCAGCAGATGTATGCCGCCGTCCTCGACCACATGCGGGCCGCCGGCATGCGCTTCGCCAAGGTGCACACCGGTCTGGACGAATCCCATGCGCCCGCACAACGGGCCTATGAGCGCGCCGGATTCGACATCCAGCATCAGGATGTCAATTACTTCATGGAGTTGTGAGACCCACCATGAATGCGCACGGCGCGACGGCTGACCTCAACGAGCCTTGAGTGTGTGCAGCGCTGCCAGCAGCAGATCGACTTCGCTCTCCAACAGATAGAAGGGCAGGCTGGTGCGCAACCCTTCCCTGGAGTGTGGCAGCGGCTTGATGACGATGTTCCAGCCCTGACGCAGGGCTGCCGCCAGTTCAACACCTTTCCAGCCACGCAGCCCGAAACTCACGAGCGCCGCCGATGCCGCAGAAGCGCGGGGCGTGTACAGCTCGGCGCCATCAATTGCGGCGAGCCCGGTCTTCAGACGATCCGTGAGGAGGCAGACCCGTTCCCAGATGGCCTGCGTGCCGATCCCGCTGAGCCAATCCACCGATGTCGCCCAGGCGTGCACCAGGGGCCACGACCAGGGCCCGTACTGGAAGCGCTGGGCCGTGTCGGGCAGTTCATAGGTACCCGTGGCGAAATCGAGCCACTTTTCGGACCTGCCGCCGGCATAGGTGACCTCGATGTCGTGCAGCTTCTCCTGTCGTGCCCACAGGGCTCCTGCGGCGTACGGAGCCATCATCCACTTGTACGACAACAGCCCGGCGTAGTCACAGCCCAGATCGCGCAGTTTCATGGGCACCACGCCACCCGAGTGCGCCAGATCCACGAAGCTGAGCCAGTTCACACAGCGGCGCCACGGGCAGACGGAAACCCAGATCGGTCGTCACGTGACTGAGGGCTAGCAGTTTTGTTTGCGGCGTGAGAGCCCTGGCCGCCGCTTCGAGCCCGGCGGTATCATCATCGATCAGCGGCAGCTCAACCACCTCCACCCCATGACGATCGCGCAGATGCAGGCACGGCAACAGCACCGCTGCCTCCTCGTCTCCGGAGATCACGATGCGATCCCCCGTCTGCCAGGTGAGGCCCCGGAGAATCGTCTGAAAAGCTTCGCTGACGCCACGCATGAGCGCCAGTTCATCGGCTTCCACGGAAAGGAACTTCGCCAGTCGCTCCATGGTCCGGCGTCGACGCGGGTACTCCTGCTCCGGATAGATGACGTGCAGCGGACCGCGCGCCAGCAATTCCTCCATGAGACGTATGTGTTCCCGGGCGACCGGCTCCGGCGTGAGGGAGACACCACCATTCTGCAGCCAGACGAAGTTGTTCAGCGCCGGAAACTGCCGCCGAACGGCTCGGATATCGATGTCGTTGTTGTCGCTCATGTTGCTGAGAATAGGTGAAAAACTGCGCTGCCGGAACCGACCCCGGGTTGGCGGCGAGTCGTTCCATGGCGTACGGTTTTTGTCTACTGCCCCCAACTGTCGCGGAGACCTGGACCCATGGCTGCACCTGAATCGGACCTGATGCTGAGCCCTGATGCACGCGCCTACAACTACCGCAACTACGAGAGTGTCATGCCTCTGCCGGTGTGGGGGGAGCTGGACCACTGGCAGAAAACGCGGAAGGAGATCCGCCGGCATCTGCTGCTGTGCGCCGGCCTCAACGCGCAGACGGCGGCCTTCAAAGCCAGTGGTCGTGTTGTGCGCTGCTTCGAACATGAAGGTGTCGTCATCGAGAACATCTGTATCGAGACCCTGCCCGGGCTCTATCTGGTCGGCAACCTCTACCGACCGAAGGGACACAAGGGCCGCCTGCCACTGATCCTGCACCCGCACGGCCACGCCATGCACGCCCGGACCGTGCCGCAGGAGATGTACTCCGTCCCCCATCGGGCCATGAACAGCGCCCTGCTGGGTTGTGCCGCCTTCGCCTATTCCATGATTGGCCACGATCACGATACGATGCAACTGGAGCATCGCTCGTTGCTCTCCGGTCCGGAGAAGGGCGCTGCCAACATGCTGGGCCTGAGTATGTTCGGCTTGCAGCTGAACAACTCGATCAAGGCCCTCGATTACCTGCTGTCGCGCCGGGACATCGACGGCAAACGTGTCGGCTGCACGGGAGAATCGGGGGGCGCCACGCAGACGTACTTTCTCGCCGCCGTGGATGAGCGCGTACAGGTGGTGGCACCGGCGGTGATGCTCTCCGGCCATTTCCAGGGGGGCTGCGTCTGTGAGAACGCGCCGCAGTTGCACCTGAAATACAGCAATCTGCAATACGCCGGCCTCATCGCCCCGCGGCCGCTGCTGCTGACGGGTTGTACCGGCGACTGGACCCACCATGCCCGCGAGCGCGAGTTCCCCAGCATGCAGTTGCTGTACGAGATGTACGACGCGCCGGAACGCGTCCAGGTCTTCTACCAGGATGAGATCCACAACTACAATCGCGCCTCCCGTGAGGCCATGTATGCCTGGATGGTGCGCTGGCTTGTGCATGACGGTGCACCCGGACCCGAACGAATTGCCGAGTCCAAAGTTTCCGTGCCGGCCACGGATGACCTGCTCGCCTTCGATGCGCCCGTGCCGCCCTACAAGGGTGCCATCGCCACACAGAAGCAGTTGTTCAGCAACTGGCAGGCCCTGCGCAGCAAACCGGCTTCTGCTGCAGAGATCACGGACATACTGCCTTTTGATGTGCCGGACAACGCTGATATCCTGATTCGCTCGCAGCCCTCTCGCAGTTCCTACCGGCAGCGGGCGGGCGGCCTGCACACGATCC
>JAQCJA010000376.1 GCA_027593305.1 bacterium | reverse complement strand
CGGCGCGGCAATCGCAGTGAACTGGTACAAGGGGTGAAAAGCCAGCATGGAGAAGCAGTTTCAGGTCGAAACGTTCCTCGAGGGTGATCGTGCCGAACTCTACCAGGCGCTTCTTGCCGAATTCGAGCGGGCCAGCGGTATGAGCCTGTCGGAGGTCAACCGTGCAGTCCTGCAGACGGGCATGCTGTTCCATCTGACGATGATGACCTCCATGGGGATCGTGCAGGATGACGAGCGCCGCAAGGAGCTCGATGCGCTGGTGGACAAAGTCGGTCGCGACAATCTGCTCTGGGACATCATCGAGCTTGCCAGGCGCCACTGGCGGGGCGGCGGCATCGGCGCCTTTGACGTCAAGGCGTGATCAAGGTAACCCCTGTATTTACCTCAGCTTGAGGGCTTTTTTCGCAGGTTGACAGAGACCTCCGAGGGGACTAAATTGCGCGTTTCGTCAGCCACGAGAAACGGCGCAGGCCCGGGTGACCGAACTCTATAACGACATCGTCCTGGATCACTACAGGAAACCCCGCAATGCGGGAGTACTCGAAGATGCCGACGCCGTCGGTAAGGCAGAGAACTCCGCTTGCGGTGATGTGCTGCATCTGTATCTAAGGATTGACGACTCGCGCGTGCAGGCGGCGCGCTTTCAGACCTTCGGCTGTGCGGTTGCGATCGCTGCCGGTTCGCGTCTCACTGAGATGGTCCTGGGTCTGACGCTTGCAGAACTTGGCGGCATCCGCCGTCAGGACGTGGCCGACGCACTTGGCGGCTTGCCGCCGATGAAAGTGCATTGTTCGGTCCTGGCCGAAGATGCAATCCATGCTGCCCTGAAAGATTTTGGCAACCGTTGAACAACCCACCCCCCGCAAAAGGACACTGAACATGCCTTTCACGCTGCCCGCTCTGCCGTATGCTCACGATGCACTGGCGCCCATCATCGATAAGGCGACGATGGAGATCCACCACGGCAAGCATCACAATGCCTACGTCACCAACCTGAATGCCGCTCTGGCGGGCCATGCAGACCTGGCATCCAAGAGCATCGAGGATCTCATTGCCAACCTTGATGCTGTGCCTGAAGCCATTCGTACCGCCGTGCGGAACAACGGTGGTGGCCACGCCAATCACAGTCTGTTCTGGCAGATCATGGCGCCGGAAGGCAAGCGCGGGGAGCCTTCTGCCGCGTTTCTCAAAGCCGCCGAAGCAGCCTTCGGTACTGGCGACGCCGCCAAAGAGGCCTTCAGCAAGGCTGGCGCCACTCGTTTCGGCAGTGGTTGGGCATGGTGTGTGATCAAGAACGGCAAGATGGGCATCATGAGCACGGCCAATCAGGACAACCCATTGATGACGGGGGAAGGCACACCCATCATCGGCCTCGACGTCTGGGAGCATGCCTACTACCTGAACTACCAGAATCGGCGCCCCGACTATATCGCCGCCTGGCATGATGTGATCAACTGGAACGAAGTGAATCGCCGTTTCGACGAGGCGATGTAGACCCAGGTCCGTCGTCGCCACCCCGTCCGGGGTGGCGACACACTCTCAGTGCCACAATCTTCAGTTCACAAACTTCAGTTCACATTTTCGTGCAGGGATAATCTGATAATGGCGCTTCAGCCTGGCGATCAAGCCCCCGACTTCACTTTGAAGAACACGTCCATGAAAGAGATCACGCTGTCCTCTTTCCAGGGCAAGCGCAACGTCGTGCTGTTGTTCGTGCCTTTCGCCTTTACCGGTGTTTGCACCCAGGAACTGTGTGACATCACAAAAGGCATGTCTGCCTATGCCGATCTGGATGCAGAGGTGCTCGGCATCAGCGTCGACAGCCCCTTCAGTCAGAAGGCCTGGGCCGAAAAGGAGGGCATTGGCATTCCATTGCTGAGCGATCTGAACAAGGAAGTCTCCGCAGCCTACGGTGCCCAGTACGGCGAACTCCTGGGTTTCACCGGAGTCGCCAAGCGGTCCGCTTTCGTCATCGACAAGCAGGGCGCCATCCGTTACGCCTCAGTGTCAGAGGATGCCAAGGTGCTACCCGACTTCACCGCGGTAAAAGCCTGCCTCGAAGCCCTCTAGTTCGAGCCCTGCTCCCCCCAACATCCCTTCCATCCTGACCTGAACGGAGGCCAAGCGATGGCCATCAATGGTGACACGGAGATCTCGGCACGGACCGATGTCGGTGCTGACGAAGACGGGTGTACATGCGCTGTCGACGAGCACCGTCCGGATCTCGACGACAGCCACCGTGACTTGCGTGATGACGAATTCTGGCGGCATGTGCCGGCGTACGCCGAGCTGAGCGCTGCCGAGTTTCACGACCACCGCTTCCAGAGCCGCAATTGTATCACCACCGCTCGTAAGTTGCGCGAAGTCCTGCAGGACGGGGCTTCGGCAGCCTTTTACGCCGATGTGGAAGCCGGCGTGAACCGCTCGACCATGAGTCTGCGACTGTCTCCTTACCTGCTGTCTCTGATCAATTGGGACGCGCCGGAGACCGATCCCATCCGGACCCAGTTTCTGCCACTGGCCTCGCGTTTTCGTCCGGACCATCCTGAACTGCATTTCGACTCACTGAACGAACAGGCCGATTCGCCTGTCGCCGGGTTGACACACCGCTATCGGGACCGGGCGCTGTTTCTGGCGCTCGATACCTGTCCGGTATACTGCCGTTTCTGTACGCGCTCGTATTCGGTTGGTCTGGACACAGAAGGCGTGGAGAAGGTTCACTTCGGCGCGACACTGGAGCGTTGGGAACAGGCCTTTGACTACATCCGTCAGCACTCCGAGATCGAGGATGTCGTCGTCAGTGGTGGTGACATGTACAACTTGAAAGCCGAGCAGGTGGAATTGCTGGGCCGAACACTGCTCGATATCGATCACATTCGCCGGTTCCGCTATGCGACCAAGGGGCCGGCAGTGATGCCGCAGAAACTGGTCAGCGATGACGACTGGGTAGGGGCCGTCGCCGGTGTTGCTGAAGAGGGGCGTCGTCGGCACAAGCAAGTCTCTCTGCATACCCACTTCAATCATCCTGCCGAGATTACTGCAATCACCCAGCAGGGACTCAATCGTCTGCTTGACAGGGGCGTCATTGTGCGCAATCAGACGGTCCTGCAACGGGGGGTAAACGACAACGTGGCGGCTATGCGTGGTCTGATCCTGCGGCTGTCCTATCTCAATGTGCAGCCCTACTACGTCTTTGTGCATGATATGGTGCGCGGCGTCGAGGAGTTGCGTACGACATTGCAGACGGCCATCGAGTTGGAGAAGGAGGTGCGGGGCGTGACGGCAGGTTACAACATTCCTGCCTTCGTGCTCGATACGATGGGTGGCGGCGGCAAGCGCCACGTACACTCCTACGAGCACTACGACCGCGAACAGGGCATAGGCGTGTTCACCAGCCCCGCCGTCCGGCCGGGGCAGAAGTTCTTCTACTTCGACCCGATTGACGAACTCAATGAGGCCCAGCAGACTCGCTGGGCGGACGCGGATGAGCGCCGGAACATCATAGAATCTGCCCGGCAGACAGTGAGCCGCTAGCGGCACAGCGCTGCCGGCGCGGTGGGGCTGTATATTTGCCGGCATCGACCACAACATAGAGAAGCAGGTGGCTCGGCGGCGTGGACGTTGATTGCCGGACACATTGATCGCCGGACACATTGGTCGCCGGACACCTTCTTTCTGAAACGGACGTCACGACATGGACACCTCCGTCATCCAGGGCGCAGACCTGTGGCTCGCAGTTCTTTGCGGCCTTGGTCTTCTGCTTGTGGGTGTCGGCCTTGGCTATTTCATCAGCCACCACCTGAAAAAGGTGCATCAACACCGACTCGAGGAAGAGGTTGAGGCGCGTGCGGTGCGTCGCCTGGCGGAGGACGAGCGCGCGCAGCGAATCGCTTTTCTCGAGGAAAAGGACGGCTGGTACCGGGTCAAGGCTGAGCAGGAACGCAAGATCGAAGAAGCCCTCGAGGCACAGGCGGGGCGTGAGAAGGAACTGGGAAGGCGGGACCGCGAACTCGAGAACCAGCGCGGCGATCTGCGCAAGGAGTGGACCCGCTATAAGAACCAGGAACGCCGCCTTGGGACGCGTGAGCGGGCCATCCGTGATACCGAGGTCGAGATGGAGGCGGTGAAGCGTGAGTTCCGTGAAAAGCTGGAACTGGCGGCCAACCTGACCGGGGATGAGGCCAAGGAGCAGTTGCTGGAGCATCTGCAGGGCGAAGTCCGCGCGCGGGCGGCCGCCACGATCCGCGCGGAACGGACCCGCGCCCGGGAAGAATCCGACAGGGAGGCCCGCAGGATCGTCGCCCAGGCGATCCAGCGCTGCGCCGTGGAAGAGGCCGAACACGCCTCGACCTCAACCGTTACTCTACCCAGCGAGAGTCTCAAGAGCCGGATCATCGGCAAGGAGGGGCGCAATGTACGCGCCTTTGAGAACGCAACAGGCGTGAAGGTTGTGGTCGACGATACACCCGACACGGTGCTGCTGTCTTCCTTTGATCCGCTGCGTCGAGAGGTGGCGTTGCGCTCCATGGAGCGTCTCATCCGCGAGGGTGGCTTTACACCCAACCGGATCGAAGAGGTCGTGGTGGAGGCCAGGAAGGACCTCGACGACGACATGGAGGACGCCGGTCGACGGGCTCTGGTCGAGATTGGCGCCACTGAGTATCACCCGGATCTACCCGCCTCGGTGGGGCGGTTGAAGTATCGCTACAGCTATGGGCAGAACCAGTTGCAGCACTGTCTGGAGGTCGGGCAACTGGCCGGTCTGATGGCGCTGGAAATCGGCCTTGATGCGCCGCTGGCGCGGCGCGCGGGCCTGCTGCATGACATTGGCAAGACCGTCAGCCGGGAGATGGAAGGATCACACATCGATCTGGGTGTCGAGCTTGCCGATCGCTTCGAGGAACACCCTGTAGTTCGTGAGGTGATCGCAGAGAGCCATGAAGACCACGAGCGTGTCGACCCCATCTGCTTCCTGGTAAAGGCGGCGGACGCCATCTCCTCCACCCGCCCCGGGGGGCGCCGGGAAGAC
>JAQCJA010000375.1 GCA_027593305.1 bacterium | reverse complement strand
AGAATCGTGACTCTCGAACCGTTTGAACCGGAGCGCTACAAGTCTTCTCTCCTGCGGCAGCCCCGGGCGTGATCATCGCCGTCTGCTCAGACATTCACGACAACATCTGGGCCCTTGAGAGGGCACTGCCAGGTATGGCAGAGGCCGACGTGCTGATGTTCTGCGGCGATTTCTGTGCGCCCTTCACCCTGGTGCAATTGGCTGAGGGCGCCGCGGGCAGACCGTTGCATATAGTCTGGGGCAACAACGACGGCGACCGACGCCTGTTGACGCAGCAGGCACAGCGCTTCGAACAGATTGTTCTGCATGGAGATACGGCCCAGATCGAACTGGCGGGCTTGCGTGTGGGTGTCAATCACTATCCCGACATCGCTCTTGGACTGGCCGACTCAGGTCAATTTGATCTTGTCTGTTACGGTCACGACCATGTCGCCCACGTAGAACATCGCACCCATCACAGTGGCTCGTGCCTGCTGCTGAATCCCGGGGAAATCATGGGTCGCCTTGGCTCAAGAACTTTCTGCCTCGTGGATACCGCAACGTCTACGTCGCGGTTCGTTGCGGTAGATTGCCCCTGACCTACAGGTACCCCAGCGCCCGCAAGCGTTGACGAAGCACATCATCATCGGCTCCCGTCGCCTGTGCCCGTGGCCGGTTTGCCCAACTGGAGTCGCTGTGGAATGCCTCGCGAGCCACCAGATACGGCACCGCCCGCTCCGCCATTTCCTCCACGACAGGCTGCTCCGTCCACTGCGTCTCCAGGTGCCACGCGTCGCGTTCGCCACACAACCGGTGCGTGGCATCGAAAACGCACCAGCGGACATCGGCAGGCCCCTCCCGGGATGGCTCAGGAACCGCCAGGACACGATCGTCAACCGCGTCTCTCCCGGGGCGTATTTCAGCCATTCGATAGCCCGCAGCAGCACTGAGGTTGGCCATCGCCGGACCGAACAGGTCGATGCCGAAGCCGTCATCCTGTCGCGGCAGACCCAGAAGATTGCAGGCTGTCGCATACAGGTCGATCAGGCTGACGATGCCACCGGCGCCGGGCTCAGGGTTGCCCGTGAATGGCACGTGCAGATAGAGGGGGACACGCAGAACTCGATTGTGCACGGTCATGCCATGGTAGTGTTCGTCCGGCGTCCAGCTCTCACCATGGTCGCCAAACAACATCACGCTCCAGCGAGTCAGATCCAGTTGCTCCAGGAGGGGGGCGACCTTGTTTTCGAAGACCTGTTCTACGGCATACCGGTAACGCCGACGGATCTCTGCCACATTTCCCTGACGCAGAAGATCCGCCGTTTCGCCCAGAGCTTTGCCATCTGCGGCACCATAGGGGGTGTGCGCGCTCCAGTAGTGCAGCAGGAGACATCGGCTGGCAGCGTGTGCTGTGCCGATCCAGTGCTCTACCTGGCGAAGGCCGCCGGTCGCATCCGCATCAAGCAGTCCGACCGACGTCCCCAGGTCGAGCCCGGTGAAGATCGTCGGTGCCTCCGAGAGGATCGCTGCATCCATGCCTCTGGCAGAGCACTGCCGGAACAACCGTGGGGCGCCCTCACGCACGTGCTGATCCTGCTGGCCCTGGATGCCGTGCTCAAACGGATAGAGGCCGGTGATCAGGCTCGTGTGCACGGGACGTGTCGCTGAGGAAACGGAAAAACAACGCTCAGAGAATGAAAAGCCTGCGCTGATGTCATCAAATCGGGGGGTCCGAACCTGGCTGGCCGCCGCCCGCCCGGCATGATCGAGGCGCAGACTGTCGATGGAGATCAGCAGCAGATCGATGGTGGCCTCCGGAGTTCCAGAACGGTGCTCAGCTCAGTGCGCCACGTGCCGTAAGGGGCCAGACCCGCTCGACCCGTCCGTCACGCACCGCAACAAAATGATCGTGGAGGACCGTCGTCGAATCCCCGTACCCGGGGAGCAGGCGGAGGCGTTCGCCAATGCCCGGGCCGCTGCTGCCGGCCTTGAGGCGATATACACCATGTTCGGCAGAGAGATAGCCGAAGTCCAGATCGATCCGATCCAGCACGCGTGGCTCATTGTGAAAGGCGGACAAGGTCTTGAAACCGGCGTCGGTGACGATGTGGTCCGCGTGTTGACCGGTGACCGTCGTCAATAGATGCAGGGCGAAACCGAAGCGATCGTCCACATGGAAGCGGTCTCGATACATGGCATCCATGAAGATGGCGCCACCTGCCTGAATCTCGGTGATGGCGTCATGCGTTGCGGCCAGATCGTAACTGCCCGTGCTGCCTGCGGAGACGATCTCACAGGGCAGACCATCGGCAAGCAAGGCGTCGCGACCGTGGACCAGATGGTCCAGAGCGGTGCGAGCCGCAAGCTCCTTGGCAGCGGCAGGATGTGCGGTAAGCACGTGTCCTTCGTAGCCCATGATGCCCACCAGGCGAACGCCCTTGGCCGCCTCGATGGCGCGTGCCATGTCGAGGATGGCCGGACCGGGTTGCACACCGGTTCGATGCATGCCGATATCGACATCTACAAGCAACGGGATGTCGACACCAACCCGTTGTCCCGCCCGCGCCGCCATGGCCAGTGCATCCGGGTGATCAACGATGCCGATGATCCGCCCGCCCTCCTGCCGCCGCGCCAGGTGCTCCAGTCGCGAGGGGGAGGCCAGTTGGTTGGCCAGCAGGATATCGGCCACCCCGTGGTCGGCGAAGATCTCTGCCTCACTGAGTTTGGCGCACGTCAGGCCCGTCGCCCCGGCGGCGAGTTGGATTCTGGCGATGTCGGGAGATTTGTGACTCTTGCTGTGCGGGCGCCAGTTGACTCCCTGCCGCCGGCAGTAGGTAGCCATGGAGGCGACATTGGTCTCGAACTGGTCCAGATCAACAACCAGAACCGGCGTGTCCAGCTCGTCCACATGTCTGCCGATCAGCACTCGGGCGTTGTTGGTCATGGATCTATTCGGTCCTGAAGGAGATGCCGGTGAGGATGGCAGTCCGGCCCTGGGGCAGATGCAGCTTCAGACAATCTCCTGCACCGGAGACGGCCGTCGTGAACACTGCCTCCGCTCCATCCTGACTTCGTTGCCACGTGGCCGCCACTGGCTTGTAGGATCCGGGTGCCCCCCGGTAGACCCGGAGGAATTCTTCCGCCCGCCCCTCAACAGAGAACCCGGTCGCGACCAGCCGTATCAGCAGTACTTCCGGAGCCTTGGCCAGCACGAAATGGAGGCTGCCGTGAGGGTCGAGAGCCATCGCTGTCATCATCGGCGGCTGCGCTATGGTCGGTTGCTGCTGTGTGGGTTCCAGGTCCCGATGAATCAGTGACCAGGAACGGTAAGCGACGTCCGTCATGAAAATGCACGTCCTCCCGGGTCGGTTGATGGATGAATTACGATACGGGCCATGTGCCCGGATTCAGCAGTGACTTGTTGACAACTCGAATCTCACGCAGGGCGGCTGTTGCATCCGGTGGCAGTGGTCCGGCAAGAGCAGCATCGACGTTGGCATCAAGTTCGGCAATATCGGCCGTTCCCACGAGAGCCACCTGTGCGCCACTCTCATAGAGAGCAAAGCGCAGACCGACGGCGGGCAGCTTCTGACCGAGATCTTCGGCGATGCGTGCCACGGCGTTGGCAGCTTCCCGCAGCTCCGCCAGATGATCGGCCAGATGCTCAGGCAGCGTATGACGCCGCTCCGAGAGCACTCCTTGCAGGAACACGGAGCGAAGAATCAGCCCGATGCCGGCGTCGCCACAGGCGGGTATGACCTGGCTTTCGAGTGTCCGATCAAGAACGCTGTAGGCGATCTGCAGCGTCCGCATCGGCGGTCCCTGCCTGATGACCGCCAGGGGCGCCTGCTCGCCGTAGGTTGACGCACCCCAGTAGCGTACGTCGCCTGCCAGCAGATGATCCTGCATGGCCGCCAGCAGATCCTCGTCACCCGTGATTGCCGCCTCGGCATTGTGGATCTGCACCAGATCCAGAGTCTCGACGCCCAACAGTCGCCGGGAGCGGTCGATGGAGGCGCGGATCTCTGGTGCAATGCGGCCACCCGTCCATGGCGTACCGTCGGCATCGCGCATCGTCACCTTCGTGGCAATAATGGGGTGCGGGCGCCCGGCGAATGCGCGTCCGATCAACTCCTCACTGCGACCGTACGCCGCAGCTGTGTCAACGTAACTCACGCCCCGATCCGCGGCATGCTGGAGCAGACGAATGCAGGTGGCATCGTCCGGGGGAGAGGGTTTTCCCAGGCCATAGGGCATGCCAAGTTCGACGGTGCCAAGGCCAAGGGCTGACACGAAAAGATCCGTCGAGCCCAGAGTTGCGCAATGCATGCCGTTCACCCCTTGCCAGCAAGGGCAACGGCTGCCTTGACGCGACCATTTGCTCTGGCCAGCAATTGTCGCGCACTGTCAGCATCGGCGCCACAGAGTTCCATCACCAGTGCCAGCTTCAACTCCCAGCTGGCAGCGTCGAGTCGCATCCGTGCCGTATCGATATCGAGCCCGGCAAGTGTGGACAGAATCCGCAGCATGCGATCCCGCAGCTTGGCATTGTTCGGCTGCAGATCCACCATCAGGTTGCCGTAGGTTTTTCCGCAACGCACCATGACACTCGTCGTCAATGTGTTGAGCACGAGTTTGGTCGCCGTGCCTGCCTTCATGCGTGTGGATCCGGTGACCACTTCCGGGCCTACCACCGGCACGATGGTCACGTCGGCGTCGACGCCACCGGCGGCACTGGGGCTGCAGGTGAAGAAGATCGTGCCACAGCCACGGGTTCGCGCATGTCGCAATCCCCCCAGAACCCACGGGGTCACGCCGCTGGCGGCGATGCCAAGAACCACGTCGGGGGAGCGCACGTTGCGAGCGTCCATCTCGGCGACAGCACCGTCCCCATCATCTTCCGCCCCTTCAACGGCGCGGAAGACGGCGGTATCACCACCGGCGATCAGGCCCTGAACCTGCTCCGGATCTGTGCTGTATGTGGGCGGGCACTCGGAGGCATCAAGCACGCCCAGACGGCCACTTGTCCCGGCACCGAGGTAGAACAGGCGTCCGCCGCACGAG
>JAQCJA010000374.1 GCA_027593305.1 bacterium | reverse complement strand
CGCTGCCCGGCTGTCCAAAGGTTGGGGTCCACCTCAATGGCGTCAGTGCCGAAGGCTCGCCGACGATAGCCGCAAGTGCTCGAGTGTGCGGATCGATTCCATGCAATCCTCTTGAGAATGGTTGCCTGCCATAACAGAGCATCGTGCCAAGGAAGCTACGCATGGCTGATGCGCTTGCGTCAAGGTCCTTGCTGCGGTTTCCCGTGCGTCGTATCTCTTGGGCCATGGCGCGATCACGCAATACAACTGCTGGCGGAGAAGCGGCGAATGGTAGGCAGGATCAATGATCAGTCACGCATCGACGAGAAGGGTCGCACACGCTGGCAGTTGAACGAGCGCATCGGTGATCAACTCGCAACGCTTGGTGATTACCTGGTCATCGGTGGCTACGAGGAGTCACACACAACCGTCTACAAACGCCTGTCCTACACCATCAGTCGCTGGCCTGAATCACTGGAGACCCTGCGCCATGAGGGTCGACTCAAACAACTGCCCGGCGTGGGCCCGACAATACATGGGATGCTCACCGAGTTGGTCGATACAGGCACCTGCAGCAAGTGGGAAGAATGGAAGACCCGCGTACCGGAATCCGTCCTGGAACTGCGCAACATCCCCGGCCTGGGTGCAAAGATGGTGCGCGGCCTCTACCTGGAGTTCGGCATCAACAGCCTGCTCAAGCTGCGCGCAGCGGTGGACGAAGGCTGGTTGACGCAGATCCCGGGGCTGGGGCCGAAGACGGTGACCAGCATTCGTCGACATCTGGAGGCGCGGGACCGGGGGGAAGTCGGCGCGCCTGATCGACGCGCCTGATCGCCGATTCTATGCCGGCGGTTTATCAAGGCGCTCGTGTCGCCATTCGCAGGCGAATGGCTGTGGTTCGTCCGATTGGCGCGCCTGACCGGTGATTCTCAGTAGACGGTCTCTCAAGGCGCTCGTCTCGCCATTCGCAGGCGCATGGCTGCGGTCGTCCGATTGGCGCGCGGGATCGGTGACTCTCGTCCCGCCTCGGTTTACTCCTGCGGCTTTGGCGTCAGGTGCAGGATCCTGTCCCAGTCTTCGATCGGGATGGATTCCACGTAGCCTGTGTGGAACTCTTCATGCGGGATCTGATCCCAGCAGGGGACGTGGCTGCGCACGTCCTCGGGCAGGCGTTTGAGGATGGCGCCATAGGCGTGCTCCAGCAGGCGATAGCTCGATGTGCCCGATCCGGAAAACCTCGGGTGCCGTGGAATCACGCCCAGGGCCACCATCTTTTCGTCCAGTATGTCCGCCAGGCCGCCAAGCAGTTCGACACGCCGTGGCCATGAGGTGTCGCCGCGTACGGCCTCGATGATCAATGGATCCATGCGCTGCGCCAGAGGCAATCGCTGAAACGTCGGATAGAGCCACTTGTCGTAGGGGAAGTAGGTGCGTTCCAGCAGGAACGCCAGCTCGATGGACCATTTGATGCAGTGGGAAAAGGCGGTGTAGGCATAGACCAGGTTGTCGCGAAGCACGGCGCGGTTCAGCGCATAGATCCCCATGCCCGAGGCGTAGCGACACCAGTGCGAGATACGCCGCAACCAGACGGGTTCAGGGTAGTACTCCAGCAGCGCGGCACGGATTCGACTGAATTCCCCTGACGGGTCGTGCCAGAGTTCGCCGTTGGTCACATGGATGATGTCGACTTCGGGAACATCGAGCCATTCGGCATGCGTCTGCGGCACGTCGTGCAGGCCGATCGTGCGCTGCAGAAAGGCCTGCAGGCTTTCGGGGGCCAGGCCATGGCCACTCACGTGAGCGTCGCGCAGGGCAATCCCATCGAATTCCCCTGGCAATTCCGGCACGATCCTGGCGAGGATCTCGCTGCTCCTCTGGCGATGTATCGCGTCCGGCAGCAGGATGTCGACGCGCAGGCCCCAGTGATGGTCACGCGACAGGTCGTCGTCCAGATAGAGAGCTTCGGATCCGTAACCGAAGACGCCGCAGGCCATCTGCGCCGCCACGTCGGGGAAGTGGCGTTCGAGCAGGGGCCGGACGATATCGGCGAAGAATCTGTGACTGGTATCGACGATGCCGCTTGGCATGGGATCTCCTTCGGTCTCACAGATAAGCGTGGGCCCTCGTGGGGGTCAAGGCCGGGCCCATGACCCGACTTGCCGTTGGGGCGCAGGTGGTCGAACATGAACAGGGAACCGAGCACGTTGCAGTGAACCGACAAGGAATCAGATATGTTGCACATCATTGTGGCAGAGTGGCGGAACAACTGGATCTGGATGATGAGCATCTTTGCGCTGATGAGTGCCGTCTGGCTGGGTGTCACCTATCTCCCGGGGCAGAGTCCCGAGGTGAACCTTGCCATTCTCGGCATGGTGTCCGCCTTCCCCATGATGATGAGCCTCATTGTCCTCGGGGCGCACCAGGCGGAGGCGCGGCGCCAACGGCTGTGGGCCTCCGTCCCGCTGCCGCGTACACAACTGGGTATCGCCCACGGGCTCGTGCTGTTGTCGCCGTGGGTGCTGGCCACGGTCAACGCCTGGTTGTTGGGGCGGCTGTCCGCAGAAGCCGAACTTCCCACGGTCGTGTTCAGCTGGAGCGGGCTGCTGCTCGTGCTGGTGGCGGCGCACTGGGTGCTGAAGACATTTCTTGGCCCGCTGGCGGCCATGATCGGTGCTCTGGCGACAATCGTCGCCATCTTCTCGTTGGAGGCGATCATCCTCCTGCTGGCTGGACCTTTCGGCTGGGACTTCTCCTCGGCGGCGGACCACCGCCCAAGCCTGCATTTCTGGGCATCCATGCGTGATCCTGTCACGGGACTGCTGCTCTACGGGCTGGGCGCAGCTCTGGCGTTGGCAGCGGTCCGGCGCTTCGCGCCAGTCGCCCAGGAGCAGGCAGCGGACGCCTGAGGACATATCGGGATGTATGCCGTCGCGGATGACCCGGCACATGACACTCTCTGCAGCGATGCAAGTAGACGATGAAACAGCATCTGATTGCCAATTCACATATCGACCCGGTGTGGCTGTGGGACAAGTTTGAAGGCATCGACGAAGTGCTCAACACCTTTCGCGCTGCCTGCGATCGGCTGGACGAGTACCCCGAGCTGCACTTCAGCGCCAGTTCCCTGCAGTTTTACCAGTGGTGTCTGACCCACGACGCCAGGCTTTTCGCCCGAATCCAGGCGCATGTCGCTGGCGGGCGCTGGGAGGTTACGGGCGGCTGGTGGATCGAACCGGATACGAACCTGCCGCAGGCAAACAGTGTCCTGGCACACAGCCGCGTGGCGCAGCGTTTCGTCGACCAGCATTTTGCCGGAAGGTCGACGCCGGTGGCGCTGCTGCCGGATACCTTTGGCCATCCGGCGTCGCTGCCAAAACTGCTTGCCGCAACAGGGCAGAAGTATTTCATCTTCTGCCGGCCGACAGCAGGCGAGAAAGCCGACCTGCCAGGGGACCTCTTCTACTGGCAGTATGAAGGACACCGGGTTCTGGCCTATCGTCTGCGCTATCACTATTCGCAGACGAGATCCGTCGACGAAGAGCGGATCCGAGGGCGTCTGGCCGATCCCGACTACGAGAAGCACCCGACGAATGGTTTCTTCTTTGGTGTCGGTGACCACGGCGGGGGACCGACGATTGCTGAAATCGAGCTCTATCGCCGGTTCATGGCAGAAGGGATGGAGCTTGGCTTCTCCACGTGCGCCGCGTTCTTCGCCGAGGCAGAGAAGATCGACGGGATCCCGACCTACGAGGGCGACCTGCACCGTCACGCCGTCGGCTGTTACAGTGTAATGCGGGAGATCAAGCAGGGCGTACGGGCTGCCGAGGATGGACTCGCTTTCGCCGCGCGGGCTCTGGAGATGCAGGGGGTGTCAGACGAACCGCTGCAACCGCTCTGGCAGACGACGTTGTTCAATCAGTTCCACGACATCCTGCCCGGGAGCTGTTCGCCCCCGGCGGCGCACATGGCGCGTGGTGAACTGGGCAGTGTCGATGCCGGCTGGCGCGCCGTTGCATACGCAGCGCTGAAGGCGCATTCCCTGGCGCTTCCCGTGCACTGCCATCAGGGGGAGTTCCGTATCTACAACACTCTGCCGTGGGAGGTGCACACGCCATTGACACTGGAATCCTTCCAGTACTTCGTGCCGGGCGCGCCCTTTCTCAATGACAGAGGCGAGGTAGTCGAGGTGCAGGCGCTGCTGCCCGACGTGCGCTGCAACAACCGTCGCTGGACGTTCGTCGATACCCTGCCGGCAAGGGGCTGCCGCGTCTATCACTTCGACGACATCGGCCTCGAAGCGGCGCGCAGTCCTTCCTCCGTGCATTATACCGCAGGCGAGCGGATCACAGCCGGTGAGTTGACGATCCAGGCTGATGGTGCGATCCATCACCGCCGCGCCGATGGTGCGACCCGGATGCTGCTGCCAGCCCCACGTTTTCTCGTACTCGATGATGACTCCGACACCTGGGGGCACGGTGTGGTTCGCTACGACGAGGTGACGGGTGCCTTCCAGATGCAGTCGACGGCAACTCTCGACGGCCCGGTGACAGGCAGGCTCTATCAACGCTGGCACTTCGGTGCTTCGAGCCTCGACGCCATCTACAGCATGTATCCCGGGCTGCCCTGGGTGGATCTGGAACTGACAATCAACTGGGCTGAGGATCGCTGCATCCTCAAACTTGAGTTGTGCCCGCCCGGCGGCGCCGATCACTGGCACATGCAGGCCCCCGGGGGTGTCGTCCGGCGTGTTGCCGATGGCACCGAACAACCACTGCATCATTGGGTGCAGTGGCAGGGCGACAACTGTGCCGTCGCCCTGCTGCAGGACGGGGCCTTTGCTGGCGACTGCCTGGAGGGTCGCGTCCGCATCAATCTCGTGCGGGCCAATCTGTACGGGTATCACCTGCCCGATACCCTCGGAGCACTCGATCCACAGCAGCGTACCGATCAGGGGACCCACGCGATTCGTTTGCGGCTGATGTTTGCCAACGACGCCGTCGTCGACGGCCTGGAACGGCGCGTGGCGGAGTTTCTCGAGGCCTTCGTTGTGATTCGCGAGAGCGGCTG
>JAQCJA010000373.1 GCA_027593305.1 bacterium | reverse complement strand
CTCGTCCCGCCGTCGAGGCGGGCGAGAACCTGGGTTTTCTGCCAGGGGCTCTGGAGGACAAAGTTGATCCGTACTTGCGCCCCCTGTACGATGCTTTGCAGGAGCTTCTGGAAGCGGATCGCCTCGCCCGTTTCCAGGGGATGAAGGTTGTGGAGGTCGCGCCGCTGGCCTTCATGCGGGGGCGGACACTGAATGACGCGTTCATCATCCTCGATGAAGCTCAGAACACGACACCTGCGCAGATGAAGATGTTCCTTACACGCCTTGGCGCCGGCTCGAAGGCGGTCGTTACAGGTGATATCACACAGACGGATCTACCGGCCAATCAACCTTCCGGCCTGGTGCATGTACGCACGGTTCTGCGCGGCGTGAGCGGCCTGGACTTCGTGTATCTCTCGGAACGGGATGTTGTGCGCAATCCACTCGTGCAGCGTATCGTACGCGCCTACGAGAGACATGATGACGAATTGCAGAAGGGCAACGGCGCTGAGGCAGCCCGAGAAGTGAGCGCCGGATGAACGCTTCAGGGGGCAAGCGCTGGTGGGCCACGCTCTCAAATACGGGGCGCCGGGACCGCCGTGAGGGTTTCGGCCCATCCGGCATGCGGGTGTATCGCCTCGTGCTGGCACTGGCGGCGGTGTCACTGCTCACGTATTTCTCCCCTCTGCAGCGTCCCTACAGCATCACAGATCTTCGTGTTGGCAATGTCGCACCAGAACGGCTCAACGCTCCCCTGCCGTTTTTTGTGCGCAAGACCGACGCCGAACTGGGGCGCGAACGCCTCGAGGCAGAGCGTACGGTTCCAACCCGGCTTGTCCTTCACGAACAAGTGAAGGGTGTCCAATTGGGCCGTCTGGATTCGGTGTTCTCCGTGCTGCTGCCCAGTATCCGCATGCAGATGCCGGATTCCCTCAAGCAGCGCCGCCTGCAACGCGAACTGCCTGATGTCATCGGATCCATGTCCGAGGCTTCGCTGCATAAACTGGTTGCAGCTCTGTCAGACGCCCATCGAGAAACCGTGACCAGCATACGCCGGGCCGCGATCCAGGCGCTGGCTGACGCGTATTCAACGGGGATCATGGCGACACGTGACACACCGCTCACACGTGTCACCCGGCAGGCGCTTATTGACGAGCAATCCATATCGATCGATGCCCTGTACGATGCGGAGTCTCTGCGCGGCGGAGTCATGTTGTCCTTGATCGAGGGCTATCCACCCCTGGCAAGAAGTGGCGCCACTGAGGCACTGCACGAGTTTATCGGATTGTTCGTGTACCCGAACCTGACGGTCGACGTCGAGGCCACCGAGCGTCTGCGGAATGAGGCGCGCCGCAGTGTCGCCAGTATCAAGCGGCGCTACCTGCAGGACGAAATGATTGTCGACAAGAACGCAAAGGTCGAGCCACAGCACGTCGAGGCCCTCGAGTCACTGGCATCACATCTGGTGGAAGAGGAACTCAAGGACCGAACCACACGGCTGCTGCAGACCGCCGCCGCCGCCGTCATTGCTGCTTTCATTCTGGTGGTTCTTGGCTTCTTTCTCGCGACACGTGAACCGTCGGTGTACGTCAATCCAAGATTGCTGCTGCTGCTTGCCATCATCACCCTGTCGACAGCGGCCATCGCCTCGTATATCCGTACGGAGGACATGCAGACCTTCTTCGTGCCGACGCCGCTGGCGGCGATGTTGCTCACGATCCTGTTGAGCCCGCAACTGGCGTTGGTTGTATCCTTCCTGTTGTCTCTGTTCATTGGCAGTCTGTTTGGTGATTTCTATGTCGCCCTGGTATGTGCCCTCACGTGCGCCGTCGCCGTATTCTCCGTACGCCACGTCCGACACCGCAATCAGTTCTATCGTGCCATCATTCTGCTGCCGGCATCCTATGCGGTACTCATCGCCGCCGCCGACCTGCTGCGCTTTGTCCAACTGCAGGAGATCTACACCCACGTGCTGCCGGGAATCTTCATTGGTGTTGCCACACCGATCGTCATTCAAGGCCTGTTACCGATTTTTGAAAGCCTGTTCGGTGTCACCACTGATATCACACTACTGGAATTGTCCGACCTGAATCGCCCACTGTTGCGCGAACTCGCGATCCGCGCACCTGGCACCTATACGCACTCGCTGATCATGGCGAACCTGTCGGAAGCGGCAGCCCAGCACATCGGCGCCAGTCCCCTGCTGGCACGTGTCGGCTGCTACTATCACGATATTGGCAAGATGCTGAAGCCGGAGTATTTCACCGAGAATCAGGGACTGCGGGGTGGACGCAATCCGCATGACCATCTGACTCCGAGCATGAGCGCCCTGATTATAGATTCGCATGTGAAAGACGGCATTGAACTGGGCGAAGAGAACGGCCTGCCCAGAGCGATTGTCGACCTCATCCCGCAGCACCATGGAACGACCGTACTGGAGTTTTTCTACAACCGGGCAATCGAACTGGGTGTGGAAAATGTGCGGCGGGACGACTACCGTTACGACGGGCCCAAGCCACAGACCAAGGAAGCCGGGATCCTGATGCTGGCCGACTCTGTCGAATCGGCTGCCCGGACGCTCACCGAACGGACCCCGAGCCGGGTGCGCCAACTCGTGCGGCGTATCGCTCAGCAGAAGTTCACCGCCGGTGAACTCGATGAGTGCCCGCTGACCTTGCGGGATCTTCACGCGATCGAGGAGTCCTTCATCCCTGTGCTGATGGGCACCCTGCACGGCCGACTTGAGTATCCCTGGCAGAAGGACGAGAAGCGCGAAAGGACTCGGACGGATGGTTCGTCTGCACTGCAGTCCCGTTCTGGTTGACATCCCCGATGCTGACTGCCTCGAGCGCTTGAACCAGGTTGCGCGCAGGACCCTCGGCAGCCATGATGCGGGAGGGATCGTTGATGTGATCCTTACGGATGACGTCGAAGTCCGCCGCCTGAACTGCAGCTACAGGGGTCGTGATCAGGCGACGGATGTACTGTCTTTCTCCTTCGTTGAACACGGGCAGGAAACGGTTGTCCCCCCGGAGTTCTTCCTGACACAGGACACGCCAGCGGGGGAAGTCTACATTTCCGTTGAGCGTGCCAGTGTTCAGGCAGAGGAACTTGGCGTGCCCGCCGACGAGGAACTCGCTCGTCTCCTGATCCACGGCCTGCTGCATCTGGCAGGCTACGACCATCAGACCGAGTCGGAGTTGTGCATTATGGAAGAACTTACGGAGCAGTTGTTGTCGCCAATCTCTGACGAGCTGACCATCTAGAGAGCCTGTGAGAGATCGAGTGCAACATTCCCATTATTTTCCGTCCTGGCCGACGGATTCACCGAAAGGAGTCTGAGAGGGCCCCTCTTGGAACCCCCGCAATTTGTTGAATTCTTACTGACGGTCGTATCCTCCACTGCCTTGTTTGTTCTGGCAAGCTATGAGGCAACCTTCAGCGTCCTGTCCCGTTCCTACCTCGACAAACTGCGAGACGATCACGTGTCTCGTGCCGGACTCATGTGGAAGATCCATGAGCCCCGTCACCGCCTTCACATGATGGCCCGACTTGGCCAGGGCTTCTTTGCTGCGGCCCTCGCCCTGTCTCTGTTCTTTCTGCTGCGTGCCTACGTGGACGCTCGGCTATCTGTGTTGGGTGTTACCGTGGCGGTATCTTTGTGTGTTCTGTTTGCGGCCTCCACTGCCCGTCGAGTCCGGTTTGAGGACGAATCGAACCAATGGTATGTGCCGAAGGTTACTCTGCTCTTTGTCCCTTTGCATATGCTCCTGCTCCCCTTTACGACACTTGCAGAATGGGTCACCGGCGGCGACTACAGTGATGTGGAATTCAAGGCAGAAAAGGAAGAAGAACTGCGCAGTCTGGTAGAGTCAGAAGGCGAAACCGGCCTCCTTGAGAAGGGCGAGCGGGATATGATCGAGGGAGTCTTCGGCTTCCATGATCGCGTCGTTCGCGAGGTGATGGTTCCCCGTGTTGATATCACAGCCGTCGAACTCGGCGGCACTCTCGTCGACCTGTTGTCCGCCATCAGAGAAACCGGTCATTCCCGCGTCCCGATCTATGACGAGTCTCTCGACCGGATCCTCGGCATCGTTTATGCCAAGGACCTCCTGCAGTTGATTGAGATCCGTACCGAATTGTCGAGCACCAGCCCGTTGAGTCTGCTGATCGAAGGGATTCCGACAGGATCAGGAGAAACGCTGCACCTGCTGCATGAACCGTACTACACACCTGAGACAAAGAAGATCGATCAACTCCTGCGCGATCTTCGCAGCGCGCGGACGCGGCTCGCGGTTGTTGTTGACGAGTACGGCGGCACTGCAGGACTGGTCACCACAGAAGATCTGGTGGAAGAAATCGTCGGCGACCTGCAGGACGAGTTCGACGCGGAAGAGGCCCTCTACCACTGGAAAGCACCCAACGAGATCCTTGTCGTGAATCCACGCATCAACATCGACGAACTGAATGGTCTGCTCGATTCCGACCTCGCCAGTGACGGGTTCGATACGCTTGGAGGCTTCATCTATGATCACCTCGGCCACGTTCCCGAGGTCGGCCAGTCGATTGATGTGCCTGACTTCGAGATTACGGTGATATCGGTGAATGGGCATCGCATTCAGCAGGTTGAGATGAAACGAGTCTCCAGCGGTGCCAATGGTGTGCCGGAGAATGGCAATCCGAGAGGGGGAAGCAGCACCGACGACAGAGCATCTTGATCTGCCCTCTTGCGCGGATCACAGGAGTCCGTAATTTGTAACTTGTGTTGCGGGGTGGAGCAGCCTGGTAGCTCGTTGGGCTCATAACCCAAAGGTCGTAGGTTCGAATCCTGCCCCCGCTACCAAACTTCAACAGGGAACCGGCTCCGGTTCCCTGTTTTTTTATATGGTTTTTTTATACGGGTTTTTTTCTTTGGGTTTTTTGGCTCTTCCTGGGTTCACAAAGTGGACTTTTTCTGCGGGAGTCCTTCCTGTATGCCTCGATTCGACCGCATCTCGGAAAACGCACCCTCTGCCGGCCGTCGCATCCACGTTCCGCTTGATGAGCGTTTCATTGAGATTCTACTGCCCGACTCTCCCCTCGACCGTGTTGAGAGC
>JAQCJA010000372.1 GCA_027593305.1 bacterium | reverse complement strand
CCGTCCAGACATCACGGCAGCAGAAGGTTGTGCTGTTGCGCAGAGCGTAGCCGACTTCGAGCCCACCATCCCCGTCGACATCGATGAAGCCGATGCGGTCCGGTGTGTCATAACCCTCGTCCTCGTGCCAGATGCCCTGGCGAGGATCAGGACCAACAAAACCAAAACGACCGTGCCCGTGATGAATCAGCCAGTGGGGGTGCTCGTCCGTGCCGCGATAGATCGGGGTGAAGCCGTTGTAGAGGGAGATCGCCGGCACCGCCTCAGACTCGGGGCGCACGTTTGGACCCCCGAAGATGGCGGCCATGCTGCCATCGCCGCGGAGGAAGGCCATGTAGCTGTACATGTCCCAGGCAATTTCCTCGGCGCCGTCCCCATCCCAGTCGAAGGCACCGGGCAGGCCGACAGGCAGATACCCACGGATCACATCACCGTCGTGATAGTGATCGAGAAACCACAACGCCCTGCCGGTGGCGCCGTCCAGCAGAAAGGTGCCCTCCAGGGTCCGCCGCAGACTGTAGACACTGAGGGCGACGGCTGCACCGGTGCCGCCCGGCGCGGCAAGAAACTGACCGGCATTCCACGCCACCGCCTTGCCGCCATCATCCGTGCGGCCCCGTGGCAGGACGATGTGCCACAGTTCGGAGCCGTCTGAGCGCACGGCGCGCGCCGTCAGTTGGCCCTGGTCGGTTGCCCCCGGGATGACCAGTTCCAGCGCGCCATCCCCATCCAGATCGTAGAGCAGGGGGCTGTGTCGCGCCGTCGCCCCGAGAAAAGGCTCGTCCAGGATCTGTTCCGGCTGTGACCCCGAGAGGCGCCACGATTGGACCCGCCCCCCGGGAACGTGAGCGACGAGCTCCGCAGGACCTGGCTCGATCCGACTCGGGCCGACGCGGTCGCGGATGGCTCCGTCTGGGGCTCTGTCGGCGGCACTCAAAGTCGGGGGAGCACCGCCGGCCAGGTCGAAAGGGGTCAGGTCGCCTGCGGGCCACCGACAGCTGCCGGCGCCTGTTGCCAGCCACAGGGCGCCATCCGTCGTGCGGGCGCAGGCGCCGATGCTCGAGGTCAGCAGCGGACCCCCGGTGACCCGTTCGACTTCTGCCAGCGTGTCCCCGTCGAGACGAACGAGAGCTGTGCCATCGGCATCGATGACGCGCAGCAGCAGGTCGCCGCCACCTTCGCCCGGCAGGGCCGTCATTCCCCACGGACCCCCATGGTCGAAGGCGTGCCGGAAGCTGGCGCCTGCGGCCCCCAATTCGACCAACTGCAGCGGGCCTTGCCCCGGAGTGGCTCCCTCCGGGGCCGGATGGATCAGCAGCAACGTCGTGCCGCCGGCGCCCACATTGCCGACCAGCGCCGAACACCACCGGTCGCCCAGTTCGTGCTTGATCTCACCGGTGGCCACGTCGCGGGCGCGGACGAAGGAGCGGAAGCCCTGTTCGGGGTCACGCACGTTGTAGAGGATCTCGTCGGCGCCATCACCATCCACATCGCTGACGCCAAGAAATTCGACGGCCACACCGGGCACGACGTAGACCTCGCCGTAGTAACGATCCCAGGCGAGTTCCGGCGTGCCGTCCGCATGCAACCGCAGGCCGTGCACGTGGGTCTGCACCATCTCCGAAGCGACGGCGATGGCTCGTTGGCCACCGGCACCGGTGGCGATGCGCCAGGGGCCGTAGTTGCGCCGGAAGGCACCTTCCAGTTCGTACTCCAGGCAGCCAAGGGGGGCGCCGGTGCAGGCATCGAAGGACTGGCAGCGGTGATGGCGGACGTTCCACACGATGGGCGAGTCACCCGTCAGGTCGAGCGCGATGTCGCAGCCGTGATCGGCCCGCACGGGCCAGACATCGTTGCTGATGACCTGGCGACGCCAGACTTCACGCACAACATCACCGGGCTCGAAGCAGAGCAACGCGCCGGATTCCCCGTATTGCTCGAAGACCACCGCCTGTTGTCCGGGCGTATCGGCCAGGACCCGGGCAACCTGCACACGCAGATCCACGTGGGGTGGATCGTACGTCCTTGACCAGCGCAGTCTGCCATCTGTGCCGTCAACGATGAACAATCGATTCGCCCGGCGCAGCAGGGCAACGGCGTCCCCGTCGCCGAACAGATCACCCCAGTACAGCAGATGCCCCGAGATGTCAGCTCGCCAGCACAACTGGCCGCTGGCGACGGCGTAGAGGGACAGTCGCCCGTCGTCGATGAGGAAACAGGGCCCTGACGGTGCATCGACGGTCCGCAGCCAGTCGTACTGTCCGGGCACATCGATCGTCTGCCACACAGCGGGGGCGTCGGACATGCCGAGGCCGAGGGGCGAGAACCCGGTCAGCTGCTTGTCGTGCAGGGTCCGCGGCCAGGCCGTGCTGTTGATCTCAGCACAGCGGATGCCGGGCATCAGCACATGGGTCGGGTGGGTCTCATTGTCCATCATGGGAAACAAAGCTACCATCTCGGACTCAAACAGGGGACGCCGACATGACCAACATCGTTTTCATCATGACTGACAATCAGGGTGCCTGGACCCTGGGCTGTCACGGCAACGATGAGATCCGTACGCCCAACATCGATCGACTGGCAGCACAGGGCATGCGTTTTGCCCAGGCCTACGCCGTCAATTCCGTGTGCTCGCCGAGACCCAAAACCCCAGACCAGAGTCCGGCCCCGAAAATCAGACCCCGAAGGCGCTCACCTTCGTGCGCACGAAGTACAGCCCCGGACCAGCGGCCAGTTCCGGCGACAGGTCGTAGAACAGCGTGCCCAGCGTGTCGGCGTCGATCTGCACCGTCCGTGGCCAGCCACGACCACCGATGCGCCGCCCGGGATCGTAGATGACGACGGCCCTGTCGGTCTCCCAGGTCTGCCCGTCATCGCGCGACAGGAACAACTCGTAGGCAAACTCCCCATCAACACCGACACCGTAGACGATGGCGGTAAAGACGATCCAGCCACTGGTCAGTACCGTCAGATCATAACCGGCGACACCGAAGTGGGGGAAGGCATGCAGCGCCTGCCACGTGGCGCCGGCATCCGTGGAGCGCAGGCCGTGCACCATGTCGCCGGGCTGACCGACGGGCACGGGGGCCACGGTCTGCGGCGCGCCACTGATCAAGGTGCCGGTGCTCGTGCGCACAATGGGCACCATGCCGTGGTTGCGCTCGTCCCCGAAAGGAAGCAGTGCAGCGGTCGTGGCGTCGTACAACACGGTGCGATCGTAGAACGGGCAGACCCAGCTGTTCGGTGACCACTCGACGACGGGGTGGCGATTGCAGGTGTAGTTGCTCTTGTCGGGCACCGGGTAGGATCGAGGTGTCGACCAGCTGTGACCATCATCGTCGCTGAGACTGAAGAAGGGTTCACGCCACGCGGGGGGGCTGTCCGGTTCGTTGCCGGTATCGCGGTAGCAGGACCAGTTGAGCAGCAGACGTCCATCACTCAGTGTCGTCAGCGACCCCGGGTAGATGGAGCAGTCGCAGATCTCGCGGATCGGCGCCGGCGCGCTCCAGGTGAAGCCGCCGTCGGTGGATCGGCACAGCAGCAACTCCTTGCCGCCACCCCCTTCGATATTGTAGGCCGCCAGCAATTCGCCGCCCTGAGTGATGGCCAGCGACGGGTGCACGTGGCCGTTGATGACATCCGCGATCCGGATCGGTGTGGCCGTCATGACAGTTCGCTCACAGGTCGACTTTTCTCCCAGCGAAGTTCCACCTCCGTGTCCAGCCCGCACAGCCAGTTCCACGTGCGCATGCGCCGGACCCGATCGCGGTATGATTCCACCTCACTCACATAGGCAAGACGGGGCCGGTCGGCATAGGCCGGAACCTCGGGCGAATCTACCACCCAGTCGCGCCGGGGTTCGGCCTGCCGGTGGTAGGAAAACTTGAGCATGCCACGTCGCCGGGTGTTGGTCTTGGGCCCAGCCTTGTGCCAGATGCCGTAGCGCGTCATGACCACCGTGCCAGCGGGCACAGTCAATGAAATCTGGCCCATGATGTCACCGTAATGGGCGATGGCTTCGCGATCCACGGCACGACAGTGGGACCCGGGCAGGACCATGGTGGGACCGTCCTCGATCTCGACGGCATGCGGGTAGTAGTAACACTGCAGTTCGGTCACGTCATACCCGGAGCCCGACAGCCCGTCCGAATGCCAGGTCTGTCCCAGGTGCGGCTGCTCGAAGAGATGGTGGTGGCCCCCGGCGGGCACGAGAAAGTCTTCCCCGAGCAGGGAGCGGGTGACGCCGGCGACCTGCGGGTGCAGCAGGACCGTCCGGGTAAAGTCCTCGCCACCGATGAAAGCGTCTGCGTTGCCGCCAGGCAGTTGGTTGCAGCGGCGGTTGAAGTCCGTATCGATAATGCCTTCGAGGATGACGAAACCGGAGGCGACAAAATCCATGACGCCATTGTCATCCAGTGTCGGTGCAATCGCAGCCATGTGTGTCAGACCATTTTCTCGAGGATGAATTCGAAACTCAGGTAGTCGTTGTCGACACCCTGATAGGCGTAGAGCTTGGTGTCGGGAAACTGCACGATCCGCCAGCCATCCGCCACCGCCGCAAGGACGGAAGCATAGGGCGGGTCCTGCGAAGGCAGCGTCGGCTCCTGCGGCTTTGTGGCATCATACAGCATCCACGACGCCAGCGGCGAACGCATGTTGCTCGACTTGGAATACAGGTAGAGCACGAGCTGGCGCGGTTGTCTGGAGATCTGCGCCAGACGGTCGAGGTCGTCTGCTGTCAGGGTGCTGGACGCCAGTTTCTGGCGGCTTGTTGCCACCCACTCCTGGATTGCGGTGTACAAAGGACTCGCTCCGATATCGTGACGGGTGTATGTCAGTCAACTGCGTTAAGAGAAAGAATCATTGGCCCGACTACAAGGCCACCTTGACGGGCGGCCGCTGCGGGCGTTAGCTGTGGCCCAGGAGCCGCCAATGTCCAAACCCACCCAAGCCGTAGCGCTCGCCCAGAGTGCCACCGCCTCGATTTTCACTGTTTCGGGAGACGCCCACATTGCGCGTCTGCTCGCGCAGGCGGGCACCGTCGTGCAACATGGTGCATCCTGTCAGCCCGACGGGTTCGTCAACGACACCTTCACCG
>JAQCJA010000371.1 GCA_027593305.1 bacterium | reverse complement strand
ATCGTGCTCGCAAGCTGGGCGCTGTTCCGCGCCCAGACTCCCAGCCATGCCGTCGACCTCCTCGGCGCCATGGCCGGTCTGGGCGATGGTGACGGCCTGCTCTATAACGTCGGCCTCTACCTGAGAACCGACGTGGTACTCGCCCTTGCTTTCGGTTGCCTGGCGTCGCTTGACATGAGACGCGTACTGACGCTCGGCAAGCAGGGACTGGCCGCTGCTGGCTGGCGCTTCCCTCACGCCATCGGCGTATCAGCCTGGCTGTGGGCCTTCGGCACTTGCAGCATCCTGGCAGTATCTCTTCTGCTGCTCTCAAGCAAGACCAACAACCCCTTCATATACTTCCGTTTCTGAAAAGCTATGGGCGCCCGCCTCACAACAGCACAGGCAGTGACATCCCTCTTCTCCTGCCTTTTGCTGCTCGCACCAATGATCAGCAACATCTCCGGCCTCCAGCCGCAGGCTCTGGGCACAGAAAAACGGCAGCTCGCCGAGTGGCCTGAGCCACCCGGATCGCTGCCGGACTTCGCATCCCTGCCGCGGACCCTCGGCGCCGCGATGGATGATCGTTTTGGCTTGCGCGAACAACTGATCCGTTTTGGCAGTCGGTTCCTCTACGCCATGGGTGTCTCCAGCACGCCGCAGGTCCTGATCGGACAAGACGGATGGCTGTTCTACGCCAGCAACACCGACGGTGCGTCCCTCGACGGCTTCCGAGGCGCCAACCTCTACTCCGACGAAGAACTCGACGCCTGGTTTGCCCATGTGGACGGCCAGCGGCAGTGGCTTGCCGACCGAGGCACGGTGCATCGCCTACATCTTCGTTGTCGTGCCCGACAAGCACACCGTATACGCTGAACACATGCCTGCGTGGGTCAACCGCATTGAGCCACGTACCCGCCTCGATCAGTTGTCAGCAAGGGTGGCCGATGTCCCACGTCTGGCTTTCATCGACCTGCGTCAGGCATTGATCTCCGCCAAAGCGGTCCATCAGGTCTACTACCAGCATGACACGCACTGGAACGATTTCGGTGCCTTTGCCGGCTACCGCGAGATCATGCGCTACGCCCGCGTGTTTTTTCCTGATGCACCAGTGATTGCCTCCGATCAGATCGCCTTCGAGTCTCGCACCATGGAGGGCGATCTCGCCCGCATGCTGCATCTGGCCGATCTCATGCCCGATGAAGCCTACAACGCCAGATTCAGCGCCCATCGGCCAGGCAGGACGGAGAATCTCCGGCTGCTTATCGTCGGCGACTCCTTCGCCGAGGCTTTGATACCGTATTTCAGCTGGAGTTTTGGTAAGGTCGTGCGGGCAATCAGAGGTGGCTATGGGGATCTGCCGGAACAGATCATAGAAGAAGAGAAGCCGGATGTAGTCGTGATCGAGATGGCCGAACGCTACCTGTAGAGACTGGAGATCAAGCCAGTTTCTCCAGGCGTTGCCGCTTCATCGGTCGGGGATCGAGACGCGTTGACATTGTGATGCGCGGCCGGTAGTTTTTTGCGTCTTTTGGGGCGGCGTAGCTCAGTCGGTTAGAGCAGCGGAATCATAATCCGCGTGTCGGGGGTTCGATTCCCTCCGCCGCTACCAACTGTTGTGACTCACCTAACCTTTGATACTCTTCGGAGTTATCGAGTAAGGCGAGTTTGATCTCTTCGGGGGTCCAGATCAGTTGATTGACGCGAAGCCTGATGAGTTCGCGCTTCTCCTCTGGAAGGGCTTCCTGATAAAGATCTTCAAAGGTCGTCAGTGAATCAGTCAACGACTGGGCGCTGACGGCCTTTTGTTTTGCTATCCCGATCTCCATATCCACTTGCATGACCTCCTCGTCAAGCTGCTCCTTCTGTTCCTCCAGCTTCGCTGATTCCGGCATGCCAGGTAGATGATTCGGTACATCCCGTTCCATCGCCCAAACGAACCCCTCAGGCCAGAAAGGTAGGCAGTTCATTTGCATTCGGTCGCACCTGTCGCAGCCGTTGCCCAATGGAAATCAAAAGTGCCCAAACAAGCACAAGGATGAGTCATGCATTCAGGCGCCCGTCCTCGTGCAGTCACTTTTCCGTCTAACTGTATGTGTCTCAACATGTTTTGCCAGATTGGCTTTGTTTGGAAATATGACATGTCGTCTCGACGTAATATATCCTAATTATATATAAAACAATAGGTTATCGTCATTAACTGATGACTTGTCATCGAATCGCACATAGCCTCCTCGAAAGTGTCCACCAGCACAAGCCACGTGGCGCGAGTCCACTTGCTTGGTGTAGACTTCCCGGTTGGACGCGCTTTCAAGCATAGATCGGGGGACAGAGCATGGCCACGCGACAAGCCAAGACCAACCGTGCCAATGCCAAAAAGAGCACAGGACCGAAGACGGCGATCGGAAAACAGGCCGTCCGTCACAACGCGATCGTACACGGGTTGAGTGCGGGCAGCACGACCTTGATCCTGCTGCCGGCCGAGGACCCTGCCGCCTTCGATCAGTTGAGAGAAGGTTGCCAGCGCCAATTGAAGCCGGAGGGGGACATCGAAGAGACGCTCGTGGTCCGCATCGTCGAGACACTGTGGCGCCTGGGTCGCGCCACCCGTATCGAAGCCGGCATCCTCGGCCACTACTACCATGCCGAGCAGCTGCAGCGTGCTGAGACCGAGGTCGAGCAGACACATGAGGCGGAACGGCGGGCGAACGACACGACCCAGATGCGCAGCGCGCCCGAAAACGACGAGATGAAGCAGGCCTATCGCCAGGCCCTGGCCCGGCGCGACAGTCTGACAAAGCAGAGCCCGGAGGAGGTGACCGTGGGCGACGCGTTCTTGCGCGATGCGGCCAGTACCGACGCCCTGGGCAAGCTGTCGCGCTATGAGACGGCTCTGTCCAACCACCTGCAACGGCTGTCTCGTCTGCTGGGCGATCTGCAGGACCAGCGCCTGCACGCAGTAGAGCCGGTGGGCTTGAGCCGCCGGCCGACGGCGACATAGTCTGGCGCCTGGAACCGATCGCAGCTTCGGTATCTGGCTCGGCTCAACGGCCTACTTGCTACCGCCCACCACGCGGGTCGCCTCACGACCATCTCGGTTGCCGAGTTATGCCGCCTTGCTCGCCCTCTCCACTTGGAACTTCGGCGCCACAGCAGCGTCCGATCGCTCGAGTTCCGCCAAGACCTCCTCCACGATCAGCCCCCGCCCTTCGACGTCGGCACCGGTCTGGTCCCGACGCATACCCATGGCCAGCTTCAGAGAGCGGGTGACGAGGCGAAACCATCCCTGCGCGATTTGGGCTCCAGCCAACTGCTCTGCGGGTGTGGCAGCGGCCCCGCCGATGAGACTGCGGCGCAGCACCGCCATGCTCATGACAACGACCTGGTCGCCCATGGCCACCAAATCGATGCTACATGGCAGTCCGAGTTGCGCGCGGACCTGCGATGGCGAAGACGTGTAGAGCATGCGGTGATGGGGATAGACATCCTTCGGCAGCGCCGTGAGCCAGGCACAGATTTGCTGCGGCGTCATGTCAGGCGCCCAAAACAGATCGTGGTAGGCCTGGACCATGGCGGCCGTGACACCGTGGGACTGCATGTTCTGAAGCTCCCTCGCGATCTCCTCAGCCTCGACACCCAGCATCGTCAACACCTCGACCACATCGCGCATCCACTGATACCCGAGGATGCGGTGCGCCCCGCGACAGCCCGCATGCCTGGGCGGCTTCAGATCGGCAGGGCCGCTGAGGCCGGCGGCTATGTCGTAACACGACACGCCTACGGGTCCCATGTCCCACAGTTGTTGGTAGGCAGACACGTGCAGCTGCCAGGCCGGTGAGGTCTCGCCGATGTCTCGCAATTGGTCGCAGTGCGCCTCGAAATCACCAGCGACTCGTAGATCCAAATTTGCCAATGTCTCGCGAATCTCAACCTGCGTGAGACCGTTGGCCAGGAGAATCGCGAGATAACCGTCGTAGGGATGTCTCATAATTTCTATTCCTTGCAGACACGAAGTCACTGCAGAGTGAAGTCTCGGCATAGTGGTGTAGGCAGCCATGGCTGAGCGTGCCATGACCGCCTCGTCGGGATCATAGAGACCGTGGCGGCGGCAAGGAGCCCGGCCACGCACGTGGTCGAGTACGTGTGATCGAAGCTAAGAAAGGAGCAGGTTAAAATCTAAACCTTTATGCGTCTGCAAATCGGTGTGGCCTGGGCCATGTTTCTCAGTAGCATCTATCAGAGCCTGGTGGTCGACGCCAACATCCCGGAACGCAGTTTTGGGGACATACCGCTGGGGCGACTGCAGGGGCACTTGGGGCGGATAAGTCCGCACACCGCCCGCGATTTGATCCTCGCCACCCGATGCATGCAGCCAGAGCAGCTGCGCTCGGCATTGCGGCCAGGTCCTTTTCGCGAATTTGCCGAAAGCACGGCCTTGGACAGCGACATGGACATTAGCAGACTACCCTCACAGCTAAAAAGAATACACCTCACATGAAGGAGGCTGGCCAGGTATCCCTGGCCAGCCTCCCAGCGCTGCGTTCGTGTTGATTTCAACCTTGCTCCCAGCGTCCCCGGAAACCCGAGACCATAGCTGCCAGACCTCTTCCCTCGTGCCCGGGAGACAGCCATAGAGACTCATCCCATCGCGGGGCAGCCACGTCGAGCAGGCGACGCTGATCGTCGCTGGCGAATTGCGTCAAAAACTCGCGATGAGAGATTCCGGAACTGCGCTGCACGTAACGCCAGCCCATCTTTCAGCTGGCCTGTCTACGCCGCGTTTCGTTCGTCTGCGACCTCGATCACATCAGTCGGTGCGTCGGCGTCCTTGCTGTCCAGCACTTGCAGGTTCCTCACGACGATCTCCACGAGCGAGTGAGGCTTGTCGTCATCGTCGCGCCAGCTGTGACTGCGCAATCGACCAGAAATGAACACCGATGTGCCTTTACGCAGACTGTCTGCCAAACGTTCGGCCAGTGCCGCCCAGATCGTGATTTGAAAGAAGCTGGCCTCACCCTCCCACGAGCCGTCTGCTCTACGGTAGGATCGGTTCACCGCCAGTCTGCCAGTGACTCGGGCCGTGCCATTGTCAGTGATGCGGAACTCGCAATCCTGTACGAGCCGCCCCGTCAGGGTGACCTGATTGATAGCTGGTACTCGCAGACTCACG
>JAQCJA010000370.1 GCA_027593305.1 bacterium | reverse complement strand
ATCCGGGGGTTGTTGAGTGACCATTCGCTCAATAACCCCCGCTTCTGTTGCCCAAAGACAGGATCATGATGAGAATCGCCGTCGCCGGTTTTGCCCACGAATCGAACAGTTTCGCCAGCCAACCTACAACTCTCGACGATTTCGTCATCCACGAGGGGGCTCAGGTGCTGGCACGGCAGCAGGACACGTACCACGAGATCGCCGGATACATCGCCGCCGCCAAGGATCTTGGTATGCAGCTGTGCCCGACACTGGCCGCCTACGCGACTCCTGCCGGACCCGTCACCGCCGCCGCCTATGAGCAGATCGTGGGCCGGATTCTGGCCGGGATCCGCGCAGCCGGAAAGATCGATGGTGTCCTGCTGGCTCTGCATGGAGCGATGGTGGTCGAAGGATTTCCCCACGGTGATGCCGAGACGGTACGACGCGTGCGCCAGCAGGTGGGTCCCGACATCCCCATCGTCGTTACCCATGACTACCATGCCAATGTGCCTCCCGAACTGATCGAGGCGGCAGATGTCCTCATCATTTACAAGACGAATCCCCACGTGGACCAGCGCGAACGTGGCATGGAAGCGGCGACCATCCTGGCGCGCATGGTACGCGGCGAAGTTCGACCGAAGATGTCGCTGGCCAAGCCCGAGTTGGTCTTCAGCATCTACTTTCACAACACCAGCGTGCCGCCTATGCAGCCGCTGATGGCCCGGGCCATGGAGCTGGAAAAACAGGATGGAATTCTGTCCTGCTCCATCGCGGCTGGATATCAGTACGCCGACGTCGGCTGGATGGCACCCTCCGTTGTGGTTGTCACCGATGGCGCCCAGGAGCGAGCCGATGCCGAAGCCAGCAAGATCGCCGATGAGATGTGGGCGGTACGCGAGAGCCTGCTTCTCGAAGTGCCCGGACCGGAAGAGGCGGTGCGCCTGGCCATGGCCAGTGACGTGCATCCGGTGACCCTTCTCGACTTTGGCGACAACATCGGCGGTGGTGCCGCCGGTGACTCGACGTTCATACTCGAGCAACTGCTCAGGCAGGGGGCCGATCGCTGGGTCGTGACCCTCTGGGACCCGCAGGCGGCGCAGGCTTGTTTTGCCGCCGGTGTCGGTGCCAGCGTAACATTGACGGTAGGCGCCGGAACGGATTCCGCGCACGGAGAACCGCAGAGGATCACGGGCATCGTCCGGACACTCAGCGATGGCTTCTATGAGGAACACGAACGGCGCCACGGCGGCGAGCGCCGTCACAGCCAGGGACCCACTGCTGTTGTCTGCACAACCTCGGGCGCCGGCACGGGGCTTCTCGTTCTCAACAGCGAGCGCCAATCACCCAACAGCATACACCAGATCAAGAGCGTCGGAATCGCCCCGGAGCAGCAGCACATCCTGGTGGCCAAAGGCGCCGTCGCTCCACGTGCGGCCTACGAGCCGGTGTCGCCGCGAATGATCGAAGTCGACTCCGGCGGCGCCTGCTGGATCGGGCGAGGCAAGGACAGTTACCAGTTGGCCTGCCAGAGGCTCTACGAATGGAACCGCCCGTAATCATCAAACAAGGAGGGATCGCATGACTTTGCGAATCGGTATTGTCGGCGCCGGTGCCAATACACGGAGTCGCCATATTCCGGGTTTCCAGGCGTTGCATGGCGTCGAGGTCATTGCCGTGTGCAATCGAACCCGGGCATCCGGCCAGAAAGTGGCCGACGAGTTCGGTATCTCGGATGTCTACGATCACTGGCAGGAACTGGTACAGGCGGCAAACGTAGACGCCATCTGCATCGGCACCTGGCCCTATCTGCACTGCGACATCACCCTGGCAAGCCTGGCATCCGGCAAACATGTCCTTACCGAAGCGCGCATGGCGATGAGTCTTGCCGAAGGTCAGAAGATGCTGGCCGCGTCGCAGACGTCCGCCAAGGTGGCCATGATCGTCCCGGCGCCGTTCTACCTGGAGAGCGAGCCCACCCTGCTGGAAATGATCGCCGACGGGGTCTTCGGTGACTGGCTGGAGATCCACGTGAGTGCCCTGAGTGGTGCCTGGAGCCCCGAGGCACCCATACACTGGCGCCAGCGTCGGAAGTTGTCCGGTGACAACATCATGTCCATGGGAATTCTCAACGAGACGGTCCGTCGCTACGCCGGGCACGATCAGACGCTGACGGCACACGCCAGAACCTTTGTCGACGAGCGACCCGATGGTGCAGGTGGCAAAGCGACCGTCGACGTGCCCGATAGCCTGGGCATTGTGTCACAACTACACAATGGCGCCGCCGCTGTCTATCACATCAGCAGCGTCGCCGGCAGAGGCCGCGGTGGTTCCATCGAAATGCACGGTACCAAGGGCGCCTTCCGTCTGGAAGAGGGCAAGGCCTACGTTGCCATCGGCGCTGCAGCTTTTTCCGAACTGCAGGTGGCACCGGAGAAGAAGTGGGGCTGGAACGTCGAGGCCGACTTTGTCGATGCCATTCGTGCCGCCAAGCCCGTCACACATACCAGCTTCGCCGATGGCGTTCGATACATGGCTTTCACGGACGCTGTACAGACCAGTCTGCGCGAGGGGCGCAGAGTCGACCTGCCGAAGACCTGAGACGACGCCGCGTCGGCGCGGCAAGGCAACCGCGTTCAGCTTCAGGGCTGGAGGGACTTGCGGTAGAACTTCTCCAGAGAATCCTGAGGTTCCCACCCCAACAGACGTCGAGCCTTGTCGTTGGAATACTTGCCATGCGGCAGGTCGGTCGTGACAAAGAACACTTCGTTGCGTGAGGGCAACTGTCGGACGTCGACCTCGAGGGCGCAACGGATGGCGCGGGCCGCGTCAGGGAAGGTGACCGAAAAGGGGATGAGTCCGTGCTGTGCACCAGATCTGGGATCACCGGGATCCGTCCGGCGGAAATTTAGGAACAGCATGCAGAGCACGTGAATGGGATACTCGTCGGCGAAGATGCGACAGATCTCCTGACCTGCAGACTTGCTCAGAGCATATAGATTCGTGCCGGCGTGCGCAGGGACTTCTTCGACGATACCGAAGTCATACGTATGGTAGGGTTCGCCTGTGATCGTGAAGTGGGGTCCGGTGTTGATCATGCGCTCGTGACCCATATCGACGGCGACACGCATGGCATTGTACGTGCCTGCCGTATTCACCTCCCAGGCGATCTGACGGTGCGGTCGCAGGACGGAGCAGTTGACGATGACATCACAGCCGTCTGCGGCGCGCCGCACCTGATCCAGGTCAGAGACGTCCACTTGCATCGTTTCGTGTGGTGAGTTGTCCGGCAGGCGGACGTCGGTGATTCGCAGGTCGTAGTCACCGGAACGTTCCAGTTCCTGCACGACCCAGGGTCCCAGATAGCCATTGGCTCCCAGCAGGCAGACTTTCATCACGAGGCTCCCTGTTTGCGCGGGCGTCCGAAGTCATGCTGAAGCTGCACTTCCAGTTGACGACGGCCGGCTGCGGGAAAGCGCGCACCCTCGAAGTCGCCCTGCAAATGGAAGAGGCGGTAGGATTCGCCGGTATCGGTCTGGGTCAGGGCAGCGGTGATGCCAGCGGCAGCATCACGCGGATCGATGGCCACCGGATCCAGTTCGTCTTCAGCACCCACAGTTTCGGCATCCACGAGATGGCCAAGACGGACAATCGTCAACTGTATCTGCGCGGTCTGGGCGAATTCACGAGCGACGAATTCTCCCAGAATGGGCGCCATGACAGCAGGCTCCGTGGTCGGGCGGGGACGCCAGCTGGGCGATACGAGAAAGTCAGGATCGTACCCGAGAAATGAATCCAACGAACTGACATAGACCATATGCCGGACGCCGGCATCGACGGCGGCGATCAGCAGGTTATAGGTGCAGCGGGTGCAGGCATCAAGCCAGGCGGCGGCATCGGCTGTTGCAGGGCGGGCCGGCCCCGGTATGTGGACGATCGCCTTCATTCCTGCTACCAGCGCGTCCGTCTGTCGGCCATGGCCGAGTTGCGACTGAACGAACTCCATTGCAGAGCGCACGGGACGCCGATCGGTCAGGCGGAGTCGATGTCTTCGACGCTGCAGAGCACGGGTGACGGCTCGTCCCAGCACGCTGGCGGCACCGGTAAGGAGGACTTTCACGATCCTGCCGTTTCTCCTGTGTTGCTCAACACAGGATCGAGTGGCGGCCGATCCGAATGGTTACAGAATCTGCCGATCAATGTTGGCCGCCACCATGTCGTGCACATCTGAGTCACGCAGGGCGCTGGGCGACTGCATCTCCAGGACCGCCTTGTCATGCAGTTCATCGATCGACCGGCATCCCGCCGTGGCGAAGGTGGAACGCAGGATCTGCAGAATCACAGGAAGCTTTTCGGATACCGAGCCAAGGTGTGGCACATATCCAGTGATCCCTTCCTCGAAGAACAGATCCTTCAACTGAGAATAGCGGCGATGGTTGCGCGCTTTGGCGCTGCCTTCCATCCAATATTCCTTGACGATTTCACCGGCAGCGTTGCGCATGAGGTTGCCCGCAGACTCGGTGTAACGGGCGAAGAAGTTGCCCATCATGAGAGCGTCAGCGCCCAGTGCCAGAGCGACGGACATGTCTGCCGGCCCCGAAATGCCGCCATCAGCAATGATGGGGATGTACTGCCCGGTGCTCTGCGCGTGGGCATCGCGCGCCGGGACGATGTCAAGCAGCGTCGACCCCTGACCCCGACCGGTGGCCTTGACCTCTTGTGTCGTGCACCCCGAGCCAATGCCCATACCAACCTTGACGGCATCAGCGCCAGCTTCCACGAGGAACTCGAAACCCCGTGCCGTAACGACGTTGCCGGCGATGATGGGAACCTCATAGGTGGCCTTGATCCACTCGACCATCTGCCGCTGGTACTGGGTGTGGCCATCGGAGGCATCGATGACAAGCACGTCAACCTCGTGTTCCGCCAGGCACTGGACACGTTCACGATCCTCCGGATGGGTCGACACTGCGGCGCCTACCAGCAGCCTTTTCTGTGCGTCGATCGACTCGTTCGGATGCTGCAGATGCTTGTCGAGGTCCTTCTTGAACACCGCTGTCTGCAGGATGCCACGCTCGTCGACGATGGGCAGGAAGCCACGGCCGAACTTGATCATCAGCTGGTTGGCTTCCTTCAGGTCCGAGATGTTCACCCCGTACTGCACGTCCGTGCGCATCCGCTGCTG
>JAQCJA010000369.1 GCA_027593305.1 bacterium | reverse complement strand
AACTACGGTAAGTCTTTCCGGTCTTTCATTCTAGTCCAGCCCAGAAAACCACACTTGCCTAAGGTCTAGGCGACCCGCGCGCCGGGGAGCGCGCTCTGTGCAAGCCCGACTACGACACCAAGGGAACGGATCATGGTGAAACGGAAGAGAATCGACGAGGGTGAACAGATCCAGGTCAAGATGATTGTGCAGGATCGGGAGCTCATCCGCGAGCACACAACGGCGGACTCGGACTACGCGGACAGGTTGCAGGAGGTGCCAGGCCGTCGCGATCTCAGCGGTGAATACACCCTCGAGGATCTTGAGGATCTGCTTGGATTCATCGCCGCCGAGGCGAACCACACAGAGGACGCGAAGCTGCGTCGCCGACTCGATCGCCTCCACGAGAAGCTCTACAAGGTTCAACGGTCCTATGACGATGGGAACTGGAACGACAGCGAATGACCCTGGCGCACGAGAGCGCCCGGCGTGCACGGGGACTCCGGGAGCCACAGGCGACCCGGCGCAGGGGGCAACCAGGACCACAGGAGCAGCTCAGATGGACTGGCTAGGCAGCCGGGACGTGAGGGTGAAGGTGGACTTGACCGCCCCGGCGACAGACGAGCACCTGGAGGCGATGGCGTCAGCGGCGAACGACCTGACGAACGACCACAAGTCGGTCCGCGTCTACGCCGACCAGGGTGGCGCGCAGGCGGTCTTCGCCGGGTTCGCCATCGTCGGCGTGAAGCAGGACCAAGCCCGCCGGCGCCATCATGCATCGGTTCAACTGCGGGCCCGACTACGGCGACCAGACCGTGTGGTTCCCGACACGCGAGAAGAAGCGCCGACAAGGAATCTTGAGGAGCCGATGAGTGGGCCCTCCCTCACTCCTCCTATCGTTCGGTTCCGTCCTCGCCCCTACGTACCGGTGGGAACGGAACTCTGCGGCTGCCGCGCGACAGATCAAGCCGGCGCTACGCCAGGATGGGAGGAGAGATGAACGAGCGGATACCAGTCTCGAGACTCCGCCCGGTACGCATCCTGTACGATGGCGATCTGTATGAGGTCGCCCGCGTCGTGCTGCAAGCCAACGCGGCGCTGGGTGCCGACAAGCCCTACGAGAAATACCCGACGGTGAACGGCCTGGCGAAGAGCTACGCGGCACTACTGGGCGTGGAATCACGTCTGTTCGTGGACTCGGCGCGGGAGCAAGGGCTCCCCCTGGGTGCGGCGGTCTGGGACGATGGCAGAGGATGAGGGGATGGGTGGCACGGCGTGCACGAGGGACAGCCCGGCGCTGCCATCACGGGAGACGAGAGACTGGAGTCCCTGGTTGACAAGGAGATGACGAGACAGTGAGCGGCAACGTACACCCCAGCTGGCAGGACGACTTTCCAATGGACCAGGAGGTCGAGGACTTCGCCGGCCACCAGCGCCGCTTCGAAATCACCTGCCACTTCAATGGTCTGGGCTACTCCGTGCGGGCCGTCGAGAAGGACCGGGACGCCAACGGCTACGAATTCGCCGCCTACAGCGAAACGAGCCCCTACGACGCCCTGGGACGAGTGCGGCAGAAGATCTACAAGGGCCTGGCCACCCGGCACCTGACGGGCTCACCCGGCGACTTCGGCATGATGCACGACACGCTGCGTGGCCGCATCGGCTGGTCCGAGGAAGGAGGGGCGTTCCTGATCATCGACGGCCAGATCGTGACGATGGAGAACCTGGCCAGCATCCTGAGTGGGCACGAAGGCTGGGCCGTGGAGTTGCGGATCACGGACGCGCTGGAGTAGGAGCCAGATGCACCATGGCGCGTAAGGATGACACCCCCTTCCGGGGGCGCTGGCGCCTCGTGGACACCGACCTGTGGGACCTCGACGACCTCGATCTCGTCGAGCCAGCGCACATCACCTTTGGCAGCGGCGGGCTCGGGTCTTTCGCTTTCATCGCCGTCCAGGCCGAGCTGGACTACGTCGTTGGGCAACGCGACGGTCAACCAGCCGTCGAGTTCACCTGGGATGGCATCGACGAAGGCGACCCCATCAGCGGCAGGGGCTGGGCGCGGCTCGACGGGGAGTCTCTCGTTGGCGAGATCCATATCCACCGGGGAGACCACTCGGGGTTCGTGGCTCGGCGGGAGGTGTGATGTGCAATGTGGAGCCGTCAACCGGCCCCTGCATCCTGCACTCGTTGGCGTCAGCGTCGACGAGTACGGCGTGCGGCGGGCCCGGCGCAAGCCCTCGGAAACGCCCGTCGCCGACTCGGTCGTCGGCGACGGCGATGGCCAACGCAGGATGGCTCGGGTTGACTCCTGAGGAGATATTGCAGGGCATCGCCACCTGAGCAAGCCAATGCGGCGCCTATGCCCAGTCCATTCACCTCCTTGTGAGGTCTGCCCGTGCCTCCTTGCCTCCCACCATTCCTCAACGTACGCTTGGTCTTGATCAATGCTGATCAGTGTTCATCAAAGGAGCACGCCGTGAGCCCGCAGGCCAAGACCCCCAAGCGTGTGGTACACCACCTCCCCATCACCAAGGCCCGCACCAACCTGGGTCAGGTTGTGCGCCGCGCCCACCTCAACCACGAGTGCTTCATCCTGGAGAAGGACGGCATCCCCGTGGCCGGACTGATGAACGTCGATGACATGGAGGACTGGCTCGAGCTCCAGGACCCGGGCATGCGCCAGCAGATCGCGGACGGGTACGTGGAGTACCAGAAGGGCGAAACCACCTCCCTCGACGACTTCCTAACCGAGGTGACCAAGCCCAAGTCCGGCGGGAAGAAGGGGGCCAAGTAGCCGTTCGCGCTCCAGCGCCCCATGCCGCGGCGATTCCAGGTTCAGGTCTCCTCCCGCTTCCAGCGGGAGGCGCGAAGACTACTCAAGCAACACCCCGAGCTGGGCGAGGTGCTGGAGCATCTGCGAGACGTGCTCCAGATGGACCCCCACAACCGCACGCTGCGAGCATGACATCAGGAAGCTGGCCGGCGTAGGACAGGGCGAGGGACAGTGGCGGATCCGGGTGGGCAACTACCGTCTCCCGTACGACATCATTGGCAACGACGTCGTCCTCTACTCGTTCCGCCACCGCCGCGACGTCTACTGATCTGACACCCAACGAGGCGCCTCCGCCAGTCGGCGTTCTGTCGTGGTGCCACTGGTGAGCTAACCGGCCAGATCAGCCTACCAGAGTGGCAGTGACCTCGGGCGACAGCTCCCTACCTTAGTGCACCCATCGTAACATGTTGTTTTTACTGGCATCCCAGGATGCTTCACATACCAGAGGTCACTGGTTCAAGTCCAGTATCGCCCACCATCCTCAGAACCTTCACCTCAGAACCTTCATTCGACCCCGACGATCTGCAGGACCATCGGGTGTTTTGTGTACGGTCTGGATCTATGGGTGCCACTGCCGACGTTGGCGACGGCCCTGATAGACCCCTGTGGCAGCAACAACCGCGGCGAAGATGATGATGATGCCAACGGCCGGGGCGGATGCGAGATTGATCGTCATCTCTGCCATCAAACCGTTGCGCACCCCCAGGAGAATCAGCGATCGACCGACTGCGTAGCTGAGGACGATACCGGTTGTGGCATAGGCCAGGGCCTGCACCACAGACTGAGAAACGATATGCCTGCCGGGACCTTGCAGACCATGAGGGCCCTGCTCCGCGTCACTGCGCCAGACAGTTGCCAGCAAGGCCACGGGCGTCAACAGGATCAGTACAATGGTGGTCGTGACAGTGGCTGCGCCGCCCGATCCGGTCGCGAGGGCGACACCGACCTGCGCCGCAAGCAGAAGCGCCGCAAGCACCGCAATCGTCAGCAGGGAGCGCAGGGGCTTGCGCCGATTCCCGGCGGCGGGGTCTGGCCCGCGACCTGCGAGCCCCACCATCAACGCCAGACCGCCGAGGGCACCGATCAGCAGCGGCAGAAACCTGGCATCCAGGGAACTGGATACGGCGAAGCCCGGTGCGATGGCGCGCAGCAGCAGTGCCATGGACAGCAGGATTCCGGCGCTGGCCAGATACTGCCTGGCGGCACCATCGATGCGGAGCACAAGACGTTCGAGGGCGTAGGCGAAGGGCAGCAGCAGTACGAGGTAGAAGGTCGCGCTGACGACGGTACCCCACACCAGCGACTCGACATATACATGTCCGGATGTCAGCAGATCCCAGGCTGCGATGGTGGCCGTGTGAGATGCGGCGTAGCGCCGCTCGGCGAGGTGTTCGGCGGCGGCCAACAGTTCCAGTCGAGCCTTCTCAAGCAGGCTTTCGGCGTCATCGCTGCCGATACCGAAGCGCGCCAGATGCTGCAGGGTCTCAGCATCCTCTGCCCACAGATCCTGTCCCAGTTCGAGATCTGCCCGTAGCAGCGGCTGGTCGATCGCGTGGCCTTCTGCCTGGGACTGGGTGACCTCGTGCGCAGCGCTCACTGTCAGTGGCCCTTTCAGCCTGCCCGGCTGCACGCTTCGCAGTGTGGCCGAAAGATCCCCGGCGCTTGTGCGCATCGACACCTGCACGCGGCTGCCACGGGGTGCGAACACGACGGATGCCGTCGGCGCACCAACCATGTCCACCGGGGCTGCTGCGCTGACTCCAGCCCCATGCGACGTGCCATCCCGGCTGGTGACGGTGACGGACTGCGGGACAAATGTCTGCCGCCCCCCTCCCGGCCAGAACAGGCTCAGCGCCCGGCAGTCGAAGAGCTCCAGTCGGTTGTCGTCGCCACGCGTGGCGCCGGCATTCGAGGCCGACTGAATCGCTCCGCTTGCGTCATCAATCTCGTAGGCGGCAAGGGCGTTTGGTGCTCTGCGGCTCATGATGTGAAGGTCGAACTGCCCCTCGGCGTTCGCCCGATCCGTGATCAGTGTCCGCACGCCACCGATCGAGCTTGCGCCCTGGTAGCGATAGGCCACCAGCGCTCCAGGAACCGTCTCGGCAGAGGCGTCGGTGAGATTTTCGTCAACCGAGCGATGGATCGTGCCTGTCAGTCGTTGCCCTCGGTCGCTGAACGAAGTCGTTGTCGGCTGCAGCAGCAGGGGATCCTTGCCGGCCCACATCACCATGGCCGTCAGTTTCTGGATCTGTGCTGCGAGATTGGCGAAATCGACACGCTCAGGAGTATCGAGGGGGGTATCCCAGAAGGTGCGCTCGTCACCTGCCGTGACGATGGTAAGAGCCTTTCGCCCGGCAGCTCGAGC
>JAQCJA010000368.1 GCA_027593305.1 bacterium | reverse complement strand
AGGCCGGCGGCCGTCGCCACCCAGACGTCCTCTCCGGCAAAATCGACGCCGAGGATGAAGTTGTTCGCCAGCCCCTGCGCCAGGGGTACGGTGCGCAGCACTTCGGCCTCCTGCGTCAGTCGCGCCGCCCAGGGCCCCTTGTAGTCTGTCGGCTCTGCCACCGGCGCATAGGTAACCCAGAGGTTGCTGGCGTAGTCGACGACACTCAAGCCCTTGTCCGTACACACCCAGGCAACACGGCCACGGGCCTTGACGGAGTTGATGAAGTTGCTCGCCAGGCCACTGTCATGGTCCATATAGCCGCGCCAGCGGCGGCCATCAAAGCTCGACAGGCCGAAGTAGGTGCTGGCCCAGAGGATGCCGGCGCGGTAACTGACGGCAGTGGTGATGACATGGATGATACCGTCATCGCGGAACAGGTCGATTTCCATCTCGCCGTCGGGATCCATATAAGCTTGCCACGTCTCCGTAGCGACATCGAACTCGAGGGCTCCGCCCCCCCAGAGCGCCGCCCATACCTTGCCATCGGCAAAGTCCACACCGTATCCCCAGGGCTCATGTTGCGGCGCATTCTCAGGTGTGTATACCTGCCAGCGATTCTCCCGTACCAGGAATCGCCCTTCGCCGGCCGTCGTCGCCACCCAGACGTTCTGGTTCTCCACGGCAACACCAAAGACGACGTCATTCGGCAGACCGCTGTTGAACTGGGTGTACGTCGTCAGGCGACCGGCGGAGATCCGTGTCAGGCCCCCCATGGTTCCTGCCCACACGTCACCACTGGCGCTGTCGATGGCGACACTGAGCACCGCATCGTACGCCAGCCCATCCCTGGTGGTGTACGTGCGCCAGCTACCGGACTCGAGCACGGCCAGGCCCTGGTCCGTGCCGGCCCAGATGCGCGGGCCATCCACGGCGACACAGAAGACCTTGTCCGAAGGCAGACCATCGGCCACGTGATAGGAGATCCAGTCATCGTAGATCGGCAGGCCCTCGGCCCATGCAGGCGAGCCGGTGACCAGCCCCAGAAACACTGCAATGGCCGTCCACTGCCGGCCGCTTCGGGTAGTCTTCATCGGTCCATTCCTCAGCTGCCGAACAGGTGTCCGAGCAGCGTCCGCAGGGTGATGCTCAGAAAGCCTCCGGGTTGCTCCCGCAACAGGTCGAGTCGTGCCTGCCGTGACGTGGGATAAGCGATCCTTGCCTGCGCGCGGACAAAATCGAAGGCAGGGCGCCCCATCCATTCATGGGACGGACGATCCGCCTTGTGACACACGCGACACCCTTGCTCATCCGGTATTTCCATGCGGCTCGCCTCGAGCTTGTCACCACCAAGGATGAGGCCGGGCTCGACGTGCATCGAGCCCGGGCCATGACAGGCTTCACATTGAACGCCATCCTGCAGGGCCAGACCTGTTGTTCGGAAGACGGGGACGACGTCGGCCGCCGTGCCGTGGCAGGTCAGACAGCGCTGACTCTGCGCCGGCTCGCGCACGGGGCCTCCGGCGATTCGTGCAGCAATGGAGTCGGCAGCGGCGGTGCGCAGAAACACCCAGGACCGTGCGTGCGCGGTACCGAGCCAGACATTCCACGCCTCCACGTGACAGGAACGGCAGACGTCGGCGCCGACGTACGACGCCGACGGCATGCGCAGGGAGTCGGCGTCGAGCACGGCCATGTCGGACGTGTACAGCTGTTGGCCTGCGACCGGCGGGGTGGCCTGCACTTTCGTCTGGGCTGTGGCCTGCGCCACCAGAAGGGCAGTGCCCACGGCCACGGCATAGGCCATCGCCACCCATTTCTGTGTCGTCGGCAGGCCCATCAGAAGGTCTTGATGTACTCGATGAGGGCGTTCAACTGGCCCTTGTTCATATCGTTGGTCGCCCCGTGGGTATCGGCGGGATTGTGCTTTGTCCAGATCTCTTCCAGACTCCAGCAACGGCCATCGTGCAGGAAGGGCGGCCGTTCGTAGACGTTGAGCAGATGTGGCGTGTCGAACACACCGTTCCGGTCATGTGCGGCCCGGGAACCGATATCATGGCGTCGACGGTCCGTGCCGAAGGGCTGCGGGTGACAGGTGACACAACGGTTGCCGACGGGGATGTAGCGCCCCAGGTTGTCGCGCTGCCGCTCAAACATCTGCTTGCCGTGACGCTGTTCCGGCGTCAGGCCTGCCGCCCGTCGGTGCCGATTGGGCCTCTGTGGAATCGACTCGATGTAGGCGACGATGGCCTCGTTCTGGTCGGCGTCGAATCCGTGGGTGCGGAAGAACAGTTGCGCGGCGCGCGGACCCTCCTGGCGCTGCAGATTCGGGTTCTTCCCCGTCCACTTGAAGGGCGCCGTCTCGGCGAGGCCGCGCAGGCTCAGATTGTCGACCAGGTTGCGTCCCATGCCGCCATCGACGGCGATATCGTAGACCAGACCATCGACGTTGTTTTCGGGGTGGCAGGTACTGCAGCTCATCTGCTGCTGAAAACTGATGCTGGCAAAGTGAAACAGGCGCGCCCCCTGGCGCAGTCGGGTCATTTGCTCCGGTCCCCCGAGATCGATGCTGTCGATGACGGTCAACGCCTGTGTGTCGATCACCAGGATCTGATCCGCCAGGCGGCAGGCGACGTAGAGCCTGCTGCCATCGGCAGCCAGGGCCTTGGGGTTGGCCGGTGTCGGGATTCGCGCCTCCACGTAGGCCGAACTGGCACCGAGATCCCGCGCCAGCCGGCGGATGCCCTCGTCGTCCAGGCCGATGCGACCGGCGCGCATCTGCAGGACGGCGGCGGCGGCCTCGACATCGATCACGGTGACGACGTCGACGCCACTGGAGGTGACGAAGAGGCGCCCTCCATCGGCGGCAAAGGCCACGTCGTAGGGGTCGGCGAAGTACAGCTGAGGTTCATCGATGGGCAACAGCGCCGTGCGCCCACCGGCGACGACCTCGCTGAAGGCGAGGGCAAAAGTCACCATCCAGCCCTGGTAGACCTGGGTCTGCGGCAGCAGGTTCTTCGGCAGTTCCAGGGCGGTAACGACGAAGCGCCCACGCGGATCGGCAGCGATCCCCTGGCCAATGACGGTGCCCGGCAGGGGCCGACGCTCGCGCACGATGCCCGCCTCGCCGTCGATGACGGTCAGTTCGAGCACCGGGGGCGAACGGAAGGCAGCCGGATTCGAGTACTGGCTGGAGACGAACATCCGCCCGTCTGCCACCGGGGCGATGCCGAAGGGCGCGTTGCCTGCCCCCAGACGTCGGACCTCGCGCCGGTTGTCCATGTCAACGATGGAGACATCGTCGGTGCCCAGATTGACGACATAGATCTCATCCTCTGCCGAGCCCGGCGCCAGGCCGTGCGGGTCCTCACCCACCGGGATGCGGGCGACCATTTCGCGGCTGCGCAGATCGATGATGCCCACGTCGTCGTCCCAGCGATGACTGACGTAGAGTTCATCACCAGCGTCACTCAGCAGCAGCCCGAAGGGTTGGCGGCCAACCTTGATACGCCCCGTCACGCGGCGGCCCGGGAGATCGACGAGCAGGATCTCGTCGGTACCCTCACAGGCGACGTAGAGCGTGTGACCGTCACGCGACGAAAGCAGTTGCAGGGGTGACAGGTAGTGATCGTCCGCCTCCGTCGCGTGCAGTTTGCGTCGACTCAGATCGCGATACCATCCGGATTCTCCGGAGGCTGCAGCCCGGGCCCCGGACTCAGGCCCAGGCCCAGGCTCAGGCTCAGGCCCAGGCTCAGGTCCACACCCGGGTCCGGCGCACGCCAGGGTCAGCGCCAGGATCAGGCCCATGAGGCGCTGGCTGTGTGTCACGGCGCCCCTTCGGCGGGCAGGACATCACCAACCAGCGACATCGGTCGGGCCCGGCGCAGGGCATCGGTGACTCGATTCTCCGGTGTCAGTTCCTTGTTCTCGTGACAGCCCACACAGCCACGCTGATCCCCGGCCCGCACCCACATCCACGAGCGCATGGCGCCGACGACACCGCCGTTCTCGTCGAGGGTTTCCAGGTAGAAGGGGCGATCACCGGCAACATTGACGTAGAACGATCCATCCGCCTCCACCGGCGCTTCGCCCAGCGACCGCGTCTGCACATGCGCGGGTGGCCAGAGCACGGCTGCCGTCGACTCCGGCAGGGCGACGTTGTCTGCCGGAAGAATCGGCAGGGGTACTCCCTCAACCAGGCGGACACGTCGGATGCTGCCTGCGAGGATGCCACTGAGTTCGGCGCGATCAGACTCGTAGACGTTGAGACACTGCAGTTGACCGGCCTGCTTGAAGCCCTCCACGTCGAGGACGGAAGCGAAGTCGACCGTTGGAATGCGCCCCCGCGGGGTACTTCTGGGTACCAGCGGCACCGGCTGGAATTCATGCCACGCCGGATCGTCCACAAGGACATTGCCGCGACCGGCGCGCAGATCGAACTGGTAGAGGCCGAAGGAACCTGTGTCGCTGCCACGCCAGGCCACCACGAGACCACCCTCGGGCAGGGCTGCCGGCGTGCGGTAGGCGCCGTCATCGGCCAGCAGCCGCCAGCTGTGCAAGGGGCGACGCATCGACACGGCTGCCAGGCGGCCCCCCTCGGTTTCGGCATCACCCGTAGCTTCGACAAAGACGATGTCCCGCGACGGTGCCGGCAGTTCCACGGGAGACAACTGCGACACGGAGCCATCGTGACTGCCGTAGAAGGGGTTCAGGTTTTCCCCGGCCCAGCTGATCGTCATCAGTCCGTACCCCTGGCGCTGCCACGAGGCGAACAGAACCCGGCCATCGGCCAGTACCGTCGGTGTGCGGTCGCCGCCCAGACCATACGTGGTCTGCCACAGCACGAAGGGCCGCGCACCCACGGGTGCCAGGCTCATGGCGTAGAGATTGGCCAGCGGCGCGCGCCGACGCTCATCCCAGACACCCTTTGCGGTGCTGGTAAAGGTGATCCACTCGATCCTGTCATCGAAATTCGGCGCATTCACCGCCGCCGGTGCCAGCCAGACGGGCCCGCGTGCGTCCGCCATGCCGACGCTGACCTGGCGCTTGTTGCTGCCGTCCGCCTGCATGCGCCAGATCTCCCAGCCGTCGGTGCTGCGCCGGCGGCCGGCGAACAGCACCTGCTGCCCATCGAAGGAAACGCATGGATCGGCGGCAGCGGCGAAGTCCGGCGTCAGCACCCGGCGTTCGTCGCCGGGCAGCCGCAGGACGATCTGT
>JAQCJA010000367.1 GCA_027593305.1 bacterium | reverse complement strand
CGCGCCTCGAGCGGCCGACATGAGGGCCAACCCACAGGAGGCAGATGGACAGCACGGGCGGCAGCAGGGCCGGCAGACGCCACGCCCCGTGGACCGCCGCCGAACTGAACAATGCCCCCAGCCACGCGGCGGCAAGCCAGCAGCCCAGAACAGGCAAACGGCCAGGACCAGGAGGCCACTGGTGCGGCGTGAGCCACACGGTGGCCAACACAGCAGCGACGCCCGCCAACACGGCGACCAGGTTGCGATCGGCGATCGCCGGGTGCGCCAGGATCACCACAAACAAGCAGAATCCGGCGCCATGTCCCAGTCGGACGACTCCGCCACAGCGTTGCTTTTGCAACGGGTTCAGCCTATCTTCCACAGTTCACTCTCATACCATTCAACGTCCTGCAGGAGCGTCTGTCATCGCCAGGGTCAATCGCAAAGAATTCACGGCGAAGCTCAAAGCCGAAGAGATCGATTATAAGCGTCTCGACGTCCTCTCCCGGTTTCTCACGCCCATCGGCAAGATCGAACCGGCTCGCCGCACCGGAGCCAGTCGCACCCAGCAGACACGAGTCGTGCGTGCCATCAAGCGGGCCCGTTATCTGGGACTGCTTCCGTACACGATCAACGACGCTCGCTGATTCGTTCGCGCCGCAAGGTCGGCGCTCATATGTCCGATTCTGCCATCGGGCTCATCGAGACACGTGGCCTGATTGGCGTGCTCGAAGCAGCCGACACCGCCGCCAAAGCGGCCGACATCCAGCTACTGGGTGTTGAGCGCACTGGCGGCGGTCTCGTTTGTGTACGATTTCGTGGCGACACCGCCTCGGTCCAGGCCGCAGTCAGTGCCGCCAGCGAGGCAGTGCGCCGCGTAGCGGAGCTTGTCAGCGCCCACGTTATTCCCTCACCGGCCATCGACATCGAGCACTTGCTTGCCGCCGTCCCTGCGCCGTCGTTGCAGGCACCCGGGTCCAGGTTTCAGGCACCCGGGTCCAGACAGCCCGTCGTTGACAGCTCGGCGACCCTTGCCGAGGATCTGCAGTTCCTTCCCGTTGCACGTCTGCGGCAACTCGCCCGCAAGACACCTGGAATGGCTCTTCAGGGCCGTCAGATATCCCGAGCCAACAAGGACCAGCTTCTCGATGCGTTGCGTGCAGTTCGTAGGAGCGACAACTCGGGGACAGACAGGAGCTAGGAGCATGGAGCGTATGTGGGACTCGATCAAGCGCAGTCTCCAGGACGGTGCCGCCATCGCCTTCGACAAGGCTGAGGGCCTGACTCAGGTCGGCCGCGCCCGATTGGACATCGCAGCGGCGAAAACGCGTCTGTCCCGCTTGAAGACGGAGTTGGGTGATACCGTGTTCCGCCGACTCGAGGCTGGCGACGGTGCGGCAATTTCCGATGACGGCCGGATTCGTGAGTTATGCGATCTGATCCGTAAAGCCAGTCAGACACTGGATGCGGTGGAAGATGAATTTGAGCAGGTGCGTCGTGATCTGCAGGCCGGAAGTGACGCCGCCGCTGGCGCCAGCTCGCAGGACGAGCCGGCAGCCGGGACCTGACAGACCAGCGGACAAGACAGCGGACAGGACAGCGACACAGAAACACATCCGGCGCGAAACGTCGTACGGCATCGGGAGTAGGCTGCTGGTCTACTCCCGTTTTTTCTTGACCACCTTCTTCTTCAGCGGCGCCCCATCGGCGGGCACCTTCTTTTTCACCTTCTTCTTCACTTTCGGTGCCGCTGTGCCGTCCATTGGCAGGCTGCCGATGTCGTCATCGAGGTCATCCGGAGCCTCCTCTTCGGCGAACATGGCCTCCGCCTCCTTCATCTCCAACTGCAACTGCTCCTCCAACCGTTCTGCCTCTTCATCCTCCGACTTCGGTGGCCAGGAGAAAAAGAAATCCTCGACGGCGACGCTGAGCAGGTCCGCCTTCAGGTAGCGTTCGAAGGTTGTCGCCACAGTGTGACAACAGACCGGCGGCAGATCCGGGTTCTGCTCGCGCATGACAAGCTCAACCAACTCGTGCAGCAACAAGGTCTCGATGAGGCTGACCTGCTCGACGCCACCTACGGCGGCACCATCGGCATCCCACTGATCACACGACTTGCGCACGGCGGGTACGATATTGATGTCGCCGTCCAGCTCAAAGGCAACGACCCGGGCATCGGCAATGCCCTGCAGGATCGTGGAGCGCACATTCCTGAAGGGGTGACCGATGAGCCGGAAGGGTGCTGAGTTGGTCGGATTCAGACGGTCGGACAACACGCGACCGGCCTGGGCGGGGCGCGACATGATGAAATCGAGCAGGCTGTCCGTCGGCGGCGACCAGATCGCTGCCAGGCGCCGGGCCCGGCTCGAGGTGATCATGTTGGCGTCCTCATTGTCGGCCTGTTCGGCAAAGACGGCGGAGATCAGCTTTTTCTTCTCGTCGGGACCGGCTGAACTGCGAAACTTGAAGGCGCCCAACTGCTGGAGCATGCCCACGCGCCCCTTGATGTCAGGCGGAGCGATATCAATCAGAGCCTGGTAGAAGGTGACATAGCCATCTTCGGCGGTCCACGTGCGGAAATCCTGCGGACTGCGCTTGAGCGAGTCCATCTTGCTGTAGATGCCACGCATCAAGGTGGCGTATTCACCCTCGACGGCCTCGGGATTCGCCTGATTGTACAGGACCTCGGGCTTGCCAGCATCCGTAAAGATCGTCAGTACCTCTTCGGACGGAGGCGTGCGCCCCGCATACCAGGGGCGAGGGGAACCACCTTTGCTCAACAGAACTCTCCCGATCGTTCGTGGACTGACATGCGGGATACACGATATACCCCTGCCGCATATGTATCGGCAGGAAGGGGCAACTGGTTGAAGATAGGCCAGATGCGGCGCCGATTCAAGATGCTTCCCACAGCCGCAAACCGTGGCGACTCAGGTAGATGGGCAGAACCTGGAAACCCGACCCGGCAGACTCGATGGCGCGTACGAGTTCGCGCTTCTGTGAGGATAAGTCTCCCGTGAGCAAGGTCAGCGAGCCGCCATCCCCACCGGCGCCATTGACCTTCCATCCGATGGCTCCGTGCTTCCGGGCAAGGGCGATGACGGTCTGTGCGTCGGTGCCCACAAGCTCGGGGTGAAGCGCGGCCTGGGCGTCGGTATTGTCGATCATGGCACGCCCGAGTCCGGCGAAATCGCCGGCGTATACGGCATCCCGGGACCTTGGCGCGGTACGGCGCAGGGCGTCCAGTTTGGGGTTGTCAGGTCCGCCACCCTCGAGTTCAGCGATGACTTTTTCGTGGACTGCAGAGGAGGAATGGGCCTTGCCGAGAAAGACGAGCACCAGCCGACGCTCGAGTTCCCACCAGATGCTGTTGTCGACATGAATCTGCGAAACGGCGGCATGCGGATACTGAAACATCTCGATGTAGTTGATACCACCGTAGGCCGAGCACAGTTGATCCTGAATGCCGCACTGCTGCCCGAGCATCTCGGTTTCGATTTTCTGTGCCGTCAGGGCGACTTCGTACGGCGTCATGCGCCCCGGTGTCAGCCTGTCGAGAGCACCGATCACGGCGACGGTCACTGCTGCCGATGTTCCCGTGGAGCATCCGGCGGGTGCATCGCAATGGATGGAAAGTTCGAAGGCTGCATCGTTGGGGACCTTCATGTACTCCACCGCTGCTTCCAGCAAAGGATGGTGGGTCCAGTCCCCGGCGGCGGGTGTCACAGCAAAACGCTCGCCGTAGTTCTCCGCGTGGATGACGATCCGGTCGTCGACGTCGTTTCGCTCGAAGACCTGAATCTGCACCTCGGCGTACGGATAGACGCCAATATTGAAAATCGTCCCATACTCGGCGAACCAGGTGTCCGTCCAGCCGCCGTTGTCGCAGATGCGGATCGGGGCGACGCTGTGGATGATCCGCGGCAGTGCAGGGTTTCGGCTCATGTGTATTGAATACGACAGGCACGCGCCGCGCGCAACGTCCTCGTGCCGTTCTTGACGCTCCACGAGGTGAGGCGTATTCATCTGCGCAGGAGCATTCCACCCTGGTCGACGGATCACAGACAATGGCGCAAGAGCAGCACACGCGGGAATTCGAGCGCAAGCAGGCACAGTTGCTGCAGGCCGAGAGGATGGCTGCCATGGCCAAACTGGCAGCCGGTGTTGCTCACGAAATCAACAATCCGGCAGGTGTGCTGATGATGAAACTGAAGTTTCTGCTCTCCATTGCAGAGGCGGAGGGGCTCTCCGAGCGGGCCGTGTCGACCCTCAATGTTGCCGTTGAGCAGACGGCGCGAATCGAGGGGATCGTCGAGAATCTGCTCGGATTCTGTCGGCCAACGGACGTCACACCCCGAAGGTGTGACGTCAACCAGATATGTGCTGCGGCACTGGCGCCGATGCAGCAGCGTTTGCAGCCATCGGGACCCCCTCTCATCTGGCAACCGGGATCCGACCCGCTCCTGGTTGAGGCCGATGCCAACGAGCTCGAGCGGGCGCTCATCCATCTGGTGAACAATGCCATATGCGCTGCCGGGCCCGAAGGCAGGGTTACCGTTACAACCGGAACCAGCGATGCGGACATCACGCTTGCCGTCGCCGACAATGGTCCAGGAATCCCGGACGATTTCCGCGAGCGTATTTTTGATCCCTTCTTCACCACCAGGCCTGTTGGTGAGGGCACCGGCCTGGGGCTGGCCATCACCTATGGCATCGTGCAGAAATTCGGTGGTTGCATCGATGTAGCAACCGTCCGCCAACAGGGGACGACCATGACGGTGCGGTTGCCCGCAGTCGGTCCTGCCCGGTGAGTGGCCGCGTTCTTGTCATCGACGATGAGGCAGCCATGCTGGAGGCCTGCCAGGAGACGCTGTCCTACCACGGCTACGACGTCACTGTCTGTGACCGCGCCGAAGAGGGCATTGCCGCAGCGGCGCGACTGCCCTTCGACGTGATCCTGCTCGATCTGAAAATGCCTGGCAAGGACGGCCTGCAGACGCTGCGTGATCTGCACGCCATCGATAGCACCGTCAAGAAGGTGATGATCACCGCTTTCCCAACGATCTCCACTGCCGTGGAGGCGGTGCACGAAGGCGCTTTCGACTACCTGCCGAAGCCGTTCTCACCCGATCAACTGCTGATCACCATCGAGCGTGCCATCGGTCAGAAACGGCTTGCCGAGGAGAACCAGCGGCTGCGCCGGGCTCTGGGTCTGCGTCCCGGATTCGAGGGA
>JAQCJA010000366.1 GCA_027593305.1 bacterium | reverse complement strand
CATTTTCTTTCTGAGCCTCACGGTGATGTGTCTCATCGACTGGAAGCTGGCTTTGTTGTCGTTGGCACCCATGCCGATCATGGTGTTGTCCACCAACGCCGTCGCCGGGCGTGTGCGCGACGGCTACCGACTGGTGCAGGAGCAATTCGCCACGATGACCACGCGCATCCAGGAGAACCTCTCCGGCATGCGCGTCATCAAGGCCAACGCCCTCGAGCCGCGCCAGATCGATGGGTTTGCCAGACTGAACGAGCAGTATATCGAACGGAACCGCGCGCTGGTTGTCGTGCGCAGCCTGTTTTTCCCGTTCACCGGCTTTCTCAATGGCATCTCCATGGTCGTCCTGCTGTGGCTCGGTGGACTGCGCGTCATCGATGCATCATTGACCCTGGGCGCCTTCGTCGCCTTCAACGCCTACGTGATCCGCATGAGCCGGCCGCTGATGATGCTCGGGCGCATGGTCGACGAGTACCAGCGCGCCGTCGCCTCGCTGGCGCGGATCGAGACAATCCTGCAACACCCACCCGAAGATCGGGGCAGCGGCAGCGCTCGTGAGATCGTTGGTGAAGTCGAACTGCGCCATGTCTCCTTTGCCTTCCCTGGAGACGAAACACGGGTCCTCGACGACATCAGCCTGCGTATTTCTGCTGGCGACACGCTGGCGATTGTCGGCCGCGTCGGCTCCGGCAAATCAACCCTGGCACGGCTGCTGCCGCGACTCCTGGAACCGACCTCCGGCGAGGTGCTGGTGGATGGCACTCCCGTCAGCGCCATGCCCGTTGCCGTACTACGCGGCGCCATCGGTTTCGTCCCGCAGGACTCCTTCCTTTTTTCCGAGACGATCCGTGAGAACCTGCTCATCGGCCTCGATGGCAGGACCCCGAAAGCAGATGACCTGGCGCCGCATGCGACGCCGACATCAGACTCGACACAGGCGGTTGCCTGGGCGGCAGAAATCTCGCAGTTGACCAGTGATCTGGCGAACTTTCCGGCGCGATACGAGACCCTCGTCGGCGAGCGCGGGGTCACCCTCTCAGGCGGGCAGAAGCAGCGTGCCGCCCTGGCCCGCGCCGTCATCCGCGAGCCGCGCATCCTGATCCTGGACGACGCGCTGGCCAGTGTCGACACGCACACGGAAGAACGCATCCTCGAAGGCCTGCGGGGCATCATGCGGTCGCGCACGACCATCATCATCGCCCATCGCCTGTCCACCGTGCGCGACGCGGACCGCATCATTCTGCTCGAGGGCGGTCGCATTGCCGAGTCGGGTACGCATGAGGAACTCGTCGCACTGGATGGGCTGTATGCCGACATGCACCGCCGCCAGAGCCTGGACCAGGAACTGGGGGACCTGTAATGGCGCAGGAAGAATCCACCAGGCAAGGGCGCAGCCTCGACCTGCGGGTCCTCGGGCGGCTGCTGCTCTATCTCCGGCCCTACGCACCGTGGGTCGGCATGACACTGCTGTTCATCAGCATCGGTTCCCTGGCGCGACAGGCCGGTCCGTTGTTGACCAAGTTCGCCGTGGACGACCATTTCCGTCCCGGCATCAAGGATGGCTTCGGCACACTGATCCTGATCTACATGGGCCTGCTGGTGCTGCAGTTCGCTCTCGGTTACTGCGAAAGCTGGACGACGAACATGATCGGCCAGTGGGCCATGCGCGACGTGCGGCAGTTGTTGTTCAACCATCTGCAGCGACTGCCCCTGCGCTTCTTTGACCGCACACCCATCGGCCGGCTCATGGCGCGCAACACCAGTGATGTCGACGCGCTCAACGAACTGTTCACCGATGGCCTCGTGGCCCTTGTCAGCGACGTCGTCACGGTGACGACCATCCTCGGCCTGATCTTCTTCATGGATGTGCACATGGGGCTGCTCACCGCCGTCTGCCTGCCTCTGTCCTTCCTCGCCACGGTGTGGCTGCAGCGCGCCACCTACGGCGCCTATCAGGAGGCGCGTACACGTTTCGCCAGCTTCGCCGCGTCCCTGCAGGAAGCGATCTCCGGCATGGAGGTGGTACAACTTTTTGGCTCGGAGGACCGCCGCTCCCGCGGCTTCGCCGACAGCAATGACCGCTATCTGACGGCACGGTTGCTGGCAAGCAAGTACCACTCGGCGTACTTCCCGTCGATGGAGCTCTGGGGCGGCCTGCTGCTGGCCGTGACCCTGTGGTATGGCACGGGGCAGATTGCGCAACAGCAGATGGAGTGGGGTGTGCTCGTGGCGATGCTCCAGTACGTGCCCCGCTTCTTCATGCCCCTGCGGGACATCGCCGAGCGTTACGCCACAGTGCAGTCGGCGATGGCCTCGGCGGAGCGCATTTTCGAACTCATCGATACCGAGCCCGAAGTGGGCGGCACGCACATGGCGGCGGGGCAACTCCAGGGCCTCGTGGAGTTTCGTCACGTCTGGTTCACCTATGGCGAGGATCACGGCGACGACGCCGAATGGATCCTGCGGGACGTGTCCTTCACCGTGGCACCCGGACAGAGCCTGGCCATCGTCGGTGCCACAGGTGCCGGCAAGAGCACGGTGGTGAGCCTCTTGTGTCGCTTCTACGAAGTACAGCGCGGTGCCGTCCTCATCGACGGCATCGACGTCAAGGACTGGGACGCCCGCAACCTGCGGCGGCGCATCGGACTTGTGCATCAGGACGTGTTTCTCTTTGCCGGCACCATCGGCGACAACATCAGCCTTGGTGATCCACAAATGTCACGTGCGCGGATCGAGACGGCCGCCCGTGACACCAATGCCGACCGATTCGTCCTGCGCCTGCCCCTGGGCTTTGATCAGCTCGTAGGTGAACGTGGTGTGTCCCTGTCCTCCGGACAGCGTCAGTTGCTCTCCTTCGCCCGCGTGCTGGCAGCAGATCCGGAAATCCTCGTGCTCGACGAGGCGACGGCCAACATTGACACGGAAACTGAGATGTGGGTCCAGGATGCCGTGGGCCGGCTCATGCAGAAACGCACGAGCCTCGTCATCGCCCACCGCTTGTCCACGGTGCGGACTGCCGATACCATCCTCGTGCTGCATCACGGCCAGGTGCGCGAAATGGGGCCCCATGACGAGTTGCTCGCACAACAGGGGCTGTACTACCGTCTGCATCAACTCCAGTTCGATGAAGGAGACAGGCCATGAAGAGTCAGGATCGGCACGACAAGATCCTGCTGTGTGCCGCCCGGCTGTTTGCTGCCGCCCGTTATGACGCGGTTCTGATGGAGGACATCGCCCGTGAGGCAGGTGTCGCCAAGGGTACGCTCTACAGCCATTTTTCTGACAAGGATGCGCTCTACTTCGCCGTCGTTTTTGCTGGCATTTCACAACTCAATGATCGACTGCGGACCGCCGCCGACCAGGACGAATGTCCGGAGAAACAGCTGCGGGGTGTGATGCACGCCATCCTCTCGTACTTCTCCCACAACCGGGTATTCTTTCGCCTGTTGTCGATGGAAGATGCCAGGGCCGGCCCCGGTGGCAGTGAGAGTCGCCAGCGCTGGCAGGCAGAGCGCACCGAGCAGATCGACGTGATCGAATCCGTACTGCGTCGCGGCGTGGCCAGTGGTGATTTTCACATCACGCAGCCGCGATTGCAGGCCTTTGTGCTGCGTGGCATGGTACGTTCGGTGCTGACCAGTGGTGAAAAACTGTCGATCGCCGCCATGGTCGACGTCATTGTCGGCACCTTTCTCCATGGGGCTCGCAGCGCCGTCGACGTAGCCGGCACGCAGTCGACATGACGTGGCGCCGCCGCATTGGCCTGGCTGCTGCTGCCATCTGTGTCGTGTGGCTGTTTCTCGCCGTCCTGCCGCCGCCGGTGTCCTTTCCCCACCCCTACTTCACCGGGCACCCTCGGTGGCACCAGGAGGGGACCCAGATCATCGCCCATCGCGGCGGCTGGGGCCTGTGGCCGGAACACACGCTGGCAGGCTATCAACGGGCTGTGGATCTGGGAGTCGATGCCCTCGAACTCGACGTGCAGCGTAGCGCCGACGGTGTCATGGTCGTCTTCCACGATCCCAGGGTTGACCGCAGCACGGACGGCACGGGCCGTGTCGACTCCTTCACCTTTGCGCAACTGCAGCAGCTCGATGCCGGCTTCCACTGGTCGGCCGAAGGCGACACAACTCACCCTTTCCGTGGTCAGGGCCTGCGGATCCCCGCCCTCGACGAAGTTCTGCAACGTTTTCCGGCGCAGCACATGGTCATCGAACTGAAGTCGGACGACGCCGCCACGGCCGAGCAGCTCTGTGGTCTGCTGCAGGCGCATAACCATGAAGAGAGAGCCATCGTTGCCGCCTTCAGCACCGAGGCTCTGACATTTTTCCGGCAGGCCTGTCCGGGGGTTGCCACGTCCGCATCTTCTGCAGAAGCAACGTCGTACTGGATCCTGCACCTGCTGCGTCTGGATCTGTTCGCCAGACCGGCTTTCCAAGCCCTGCAGATTCCGCAGACGCTGGGCCCGTTGACCATCGTCGACGAACGCTTCGTCAACGTCAGCCAGGGGCGTGGACTTCCCGTGCAGGTATGGACCATCGATGAGGAGCAAAGCATGAAACGCCTGATGCAACTGCATGTGCAGGCCATCATCACCAGGCGGCCGGATCGTCTGCTCGGACTGCTGCAGAGCTTGGGACAGCGATGACGGATGTACTCGATGTCCGCGACCTGACGCGCACCTATCGCAGCGGCGATCGTGATCTGACGGTGCTGCAGGGCGTGACGTTTCGCATTGCCGCCGGCACCACCAGCGCCATCGTTGGCCCCTCGGGCAGCGGCAAGACGACGCTGCTGGGTCTGTGCGCCGGTCTGGATCGAACCAGCGCCGGCACCGTCATCCTCGACGGTCGCCCCCTGGAGCATCTCAGTGAGGACGAGCGCGCGCTGCTGCGCCGTGAACTGGTGGGCTTTGTATTCCAGAATTTCCAGCTGATTCCAACGCTGAGCGCCGTCGAGAACGTCGCAGTACCGCTGGAACTGCGCGGCGAGTCCGGCGCCCGGGAGCGGGCCGCTGAACTGCTGGATCGAGTCGGACTCGGCGACCGCCTCGAGCACTACCCCGTGCAGCTTTCCGGTGGTGAGCAGCAGCGGGTCGGTCTGGCGCGGGCCTTCATTCATCGCCCCAAGATCCTCTTCGCCGACGAGCCCACAGGCAATCTCGACGCCGATACAGGCGCTGCCGTCGAGGATCTGCTCTTTGAGCTGAACCGTGAAACGGGTACC
>JAQCJA010000365.1 GCA_027593305.1 bacterium | reverse complement strand
AACAGTATCTCCCTTCGATCTCCCGACCACAGAGAGAATTCCACTTGGCTACGATTCCCTACCCACAGATGGTCCAGGAGTTCCATCGGGTCCTCATCGCCACAGGTTTTGCCGATGACGAGGCAGACACCCTTGCCGGTGTCTTTGCCGGCAACTCCCGGGATGGTGTGCCGTCGCATGGCCTGAATCGTTTCCCGGGATTCATCGCGGATGTAATCAGTGGGCGTGTCCGTATCGATGCGCGTGCGCAGCCGGTGGCCGCCCTCGGGGCCATGGAGCAGTGGGATGGACAGCGTGGGCCGGGCGATCGAACTGGCGCAGCAATTCACCGTGGGCGCTGTGGCGCTGCGCAATACGAGCCACTGGATGCGCGCCGGCACCTACGGACTGCAGGCGGCGGACGCCGGCTGTATCGGCATCTGCTGGACCAATACCACCGCTCTCATGCCCGCCTATGGCGGCCTCGACAAGCGCCTGGGGAACAACCCTCTGGTCATGGCGATTCCACGCCCGGATGGGGACCATGTGCTGCTCGACATGGCGATCAGCCAGTTCTCCGGGGGCCGAACGGGGACCCACAAGCGCAGTGGTGAGGCCTTTCCCGTTCCGGGTGGCTACGATGCCCAATGGCGGCTGACGACGGATGCCGCCGCCATGGAGCGACCTTTGCCCATCGGCCATTGGAAGGGCAGCGGTCTGGCGCTGTGTCTGGATCTGGTGGCGGCGCTGCTTGCCGCCGGCAAGACGACGACGCAGATCGCGCGGCAAGGCAATGAGGATGGTGTATCGCAGCTGTATCTGGCGTTTGATCTGCGTCGCGTCGGCGATGCCGGGACGATTGCTGCGACCGTGCAGGACACGCTGACGGAACTGGTGTCAGGGGAGATGGCAGCCGGCGAGCAGGTAAGTTGGCCGGGGCAGCGCAGCGCCGACAAACGACGGGCGGCAACGCGCGACGGCGTGCCTGTGGAGCCGCGGTTCTGGGAGCAGGTGCTGGCGCTGTAGGTGCTAGAAACGCACGAACGCGCCCTGATCGATCAGCGCCGGGATCACCGTGCTGGAGGCGTCGCTGTTGAGGTTGTTGCTCTCGACCCAGACGTCCGTGAGAGCTGTCATGCCCAGTAGCGCCGTCAGCTCCACGATGCGGTTGTCACGCAGGTTGATCTGGCGCATGTCGGTCAGGTTGCCCAGGCTGGTAATGCTGTCGATGGCATTCAGGTTCAGATACAGGATCTGCATTGACGTCAGGTTGGTCAGGGGTGAGACACTCGTCATACCTGTGCCCGTGAGACGGAGATCGCGCAATGCCGTCAGCCCCGCCAGGGGTGAAAAGCTGCCAACGGTGTTGTCACTCAGATCCAGGACCTGCAGTTTTTTCAGACTCGACAGTTGCGCGATGCTGGTGATCTGATTGTCGCGCAGGTCCAGATCGACGAGTCCCCGCATGAACTCCATCCCCGACAGATTCGAGATGCCGTCCGACGCCACGTCGAGAGTGGTGATGGTCTCCAGATCGAGATGTTTCAGGTCACCCGTTGATTGCTGCAGTGCGGACCGTACGGCCACCTCCAGCAGGGAATCGGCAAAGGTCACAACGAAGGCATCGGCCGTGACCGTGGCACCGCGATCCTGCAGGGCCCGGACATGGGTCGTGCGGGACGTCACACTCAGGGGGTTGCCCGCAAGAATCACACTGCTGCCCGAAGCCAGAGCGGCATTGCTCACCAGCGGGGCAATGTCACGCACCTGGTTGTTGGCAAGAGATACGGATTTGAGCGCTGTCAGCCCCTGCAGGGGACTGACGTCGACGACGAGATTGCTCGTCAGGGATAACGTCGTCAGCGACGTGAAGTGCTGCAGGCCACTCAGCAGCGAGATGCTCAGCCCCGTGAGATTCAGCGACGTGATGTTGGTGACATCACCGGTGAGAAGTTCCCCTGTGTCGACGCCCACCCTGGTCCGAATGGCGAACTCGAGGGCCGGGTCCGCAAAGCTGATGGGTGTGCCGCTGCGCGTGACGGTATCGGCGGGATCGACGTAGAGGGTGTCGATGCTGTTGACGATGACAACCAGAGTGTCCCGCAGCAGGAGTGTGTCGTGCAGGGTCACCTGCGCGGTATCCAGGCGGATCACAACGACAGTGTCCGATACATCCGGATCGCCCTGTCGCCCGAACTGGTCACCGAAGGCAAAGAAATCGTCGAAGTCGACGACACCGTCCTTGTTGAGGTCCGCAGACAGGGCGGTCGCCGGCAGCACCGGCAGCAGCAGCAGGGCAAAGGCCCACACGAGTACACGTCTCATTGCTGCCAAGATGACGAGGTGCAGGCGAATCCACAAGCGCAGCACTCAGCGGTACCGGTCGAGGTCGCCGCGGAATTCCATGCCGAGCACGGAGCGTGTGCGCGCAACATTGCAGAAGGCCGCCGCCTCCTGCGGTCCTGCCGTGTGCAGCACCTCCATGCCGAGGCCCTCGGCCTGGGCGGCCAGCCGGCAGGCTTCGGCCAGATCGTGGCGACAGACCCAGCCCGTATTCCAGCCACCGGCCAGGGGTTTGCGGTACTTGCTGATGCCCAGTCGGCTGTCGACGATGGAGCAGGGCCGCAGGACAACGATGGACATGCCAAAGGCGTCGTGAAACTGCCGGCACATCTCCTCCTGCAGGCGTTTGCTCACCGCGTAGAGGCTGCCGTCAGGCCGCCGCACATCCGCATCAAAGAAGGTGCCATCCGGGTGTTCGACCTGGCAGGATCCAACGTGCACGATCCGCCCGATGCGACGCTCGCGGGCGGCATCGAGCACGTTCCACAGGCCCTTGAGATTTACCAGAAATGGCGTGTCGCTGTTGACGTCATATCCGCCACTGCCGCCACTGAGCACGGCGGTGTGAATGACGGCGTCGACGCCATCCACGGCCCTGTCGACGGCGGCGAAGTCGGCGATGTCCCCGTACTGGGTCTCATCGCCCTGCCAGGTGCCATCGATATCACGCAAGCTTTCCCAGGCGGCTTCGTTGTAGTCGATGGCGCGCACGTGATGCTGGTGGTCGCGCAGGTTCTGCAGAACGGCGCGGCCCACCCAGCCGGCGGCGCCGAAGACGGCGATCTTCATGCTGTGCTCCGCGAAAAAGAAAAAGCCCTCGGATCCGCTGATCCGAGGGCTTTTCAGTTGAACTGAATGGTTGCTGCCTAGATGCTGGCGCCCTTGCTTATGGGACAGGACGTAGCGGCAGAGGTCTTGGCGTCCGTCGGACAGGCACTCGGCTTCACGGGGCAAACCGAGGCGGTGTCGCAGGTGGTGGCTGCATCGGTGGCGACGCTGGCGTAGAGTTGCGTGGCGCCGAAGCCGAAACCAACGGCAATGCCAATGCCAAGAAGGGCACCAAAGATCGATTTACGAAGGTTCTGCATTTGTAGGATCCTCCTCTAGGGTCTGAAATACTGCTGCGAGTATGTCGAACCGGGTGCGCCCGGTCAAGTCCCGGGGGATCTTTCCCGGCTGGCCGCGGGATGTGCCGTGCCCTAGTCGAAGAAATCCCCGTCCCCTTCGGGCAGATATTTCCTTGCTGCATTGAGGCGGAATGTGACCCCCATTCCCGGTCGGTCCCAGACCTCGATGTGACTGTCCGTAACGATGGGGTCGGGCAGACCGTCGATGATGTCGTACCACCATTCGGGGCGACCCGTGGGGTACTCGAAGGCGATGAAGTTTGTCGGCAGCGTGGCACAGACCTGCACCAGCGCCGCCAGCCCGAGCAGGCCGTCCCCCGTGCCGTGCGGCGCCATGAGGATGCCATGCAGGTCGGCGTACTCCGCCACCCACTTGAGTTCGGCGATGCCGCCCATGTCTGCCGGATCGGGGCCGATGATGTCGACGGCACGCTTCTCGATGAGTTCGACAAAGTTCTGCCGCAGGTAGATCTGCTCACCTGTGTGAATGTTCGTCGACGTGCTGCGCGTGACCTCGCGGTACAGATCGGCGAGCACGTACGGCGTGTAGTCGCCGGTGATCATGTCCTCCAGCCACATCACGTCGAGGGCCTCGCAGGCCCTGGCCAACTTGATCGCATCGGGAACAACCATGCCCGGGCCACAGTCGAGGGCCAGGCCAACAGCGGTCCCACAGACCGCGCGCATCGCCTCGATGCAGGCCATCATGTGGGCAAATCCCTTGCCCGTCAGCAGGCCGCGATTCGGGTGGAAGCCACCGGGCTGCGGCTCGCCGTAGGAAAACCCGTCGACGCCACGGGGCATGCCGCTGTGGAAGGCGATGCCCTGCTTGATGAAGCGGAAGTTCTCCGGCGACTCGATCATCCTCTGCATGTTGTCGGCATGGGCCTGCGGGTCGACGCGACCCTCCATGGGGAAGCGCACGTTGCCGTTGTAGACACAGACGCGGTCGCGCACCTTGCCGCCGAGCAACCGGTACACGGGCACACCCGCCGCCTGGCCGGCGATATCCCACAGGGCCATCTCGATGGAACTGACGGCGGCCCCCCAGGGCTTGAAGGCACCCACGCGACGGATCCGCGTCATGACGCGCTCCACGTCCCGCGGATCTTCGCCGAGGATCAGTTTCTCGTAAAACATGACGTGGGGCTTCAGGTAGGTCTTGGCCGACTCGGCCTGGGCGTAGCCGCTGATGCCCTCGTCGGTAACGATGCGCAGGACAGGATTGTCGCCGATGACGGTGCACTTCAGAGCGGTGATCTTCATGGGGTCTCCTGGTGGATAAAAGAGAAAACTGAGTCATCCGGGCTGTGGGCGCCGGTGTTCTACCCCTCTACGTCGCCCATCCACAGGCGTTGCATCTCCAGACTGGTGTCCAGCAGTTCGGTGAGAGTGCCTGTCGCCTCGATTCTGCCATCCTTGAGCACGATGATACGATCGGCCCGCTGCAGGGCCGGTCGCCGATGGGAAACGACGAGGCACGTCTGCTTCCGGTTGGCGAAGAGGCGATCCCAGAGCAGCCGTTCCGTATCGACGTCGAGGGCCGACGACAGATCGTCAAAGACGTAGAGCTCGGCTTCGCGCACGAACATGCGCGCCGCCGCCGCCCGCTGGATCTGGCCGCCGGAAAGCTTGACGCCACGTGGCCCGACAATGGTGTCGAGGCCCTTCTCGAGGGTGGGGATGTCGTGCTCCATCACCCCCATACGTACGGCGGCGGCGACGGCCTCGTCATCCCGTGGCAGGCCGAGAAGGATGTTGTCACGCAGGGTCTCAGAGAACAGC
>JAQCJA010000364.1 GCA_027593305.1 bacterium | reverse complement strand
CCGTGTGCTGCGCAATATCTTCGTCAGTGGTGAGTGGCTGAAGATTCACTGGGAGGCGCCGCCGGAACTGGTCGACGTGCGCGACAACTGGCTGCAGGGCGACCCTGGTTTCCTCGTCCCGGAATGCCCGGAGAAGGCACGCTTCGCCCTGCGCGACGATGCGCCGGTCCTGCGTATGATCGGCTTCCAGCATCTGCCAGTGCAGCGCATCGGCCTGCGCAGAGACGAATACCACCAGCAAGGTTGACCGCCGCAGGTTGGTTATGTTGGCCTCAGGCGCGGCAGACTGCCGGCAACCCGAAAACAGGAGACGGAGCGTGCAAGGACCCGATTTCACACGGCCATCGGCGACCGTGCTGGAGCAACTGTCAAAGGCGGGAACGGCAACTCTGCAGACCATCCTCAAACGCATGGGTGTGCGGCGTGTCTGGATGCCACTGTATCCATTGCACCCGGGCATGCGCTGCGTCGGGCCGGCCCTGACGATCCGCAGTGTTCCGGGACGGGAGGATGTCGCGCCCCAGGCCTATGCGCCGGAGACCAGGTTTCCGGGCCATCCGGATGCTGCCATCGACGCCATTACACCGGGCGATGTCGTGGTCCTGGACGGCCGCGGTGTCGTTGATGAAGGGCTTTTTGGCGATCTGTTGACGCGCCGGATGCAGGAAAAAGGCGCCGCCGGCAGCGTCAGCGACATGGGTGTCCGCGATTCGGCGCGCATCCTTGAGACAGGCCTGCCGACGTTCTCGCGTGGGCCCTGCAGCCCCGGGGGCACCGTCTACAATATCGACGTCAACGTCCCCATTGGCTGCGCCGGTGTGCTCGTATGCCCGGGCGACATCATCAGCGCCGATGCGGATGGGGCCATGGTGATTCCGTCCGCCCTGGCGGCGGCCGTCGCCGACGAGGCTCTCGTGCATGAGGATCGCGAGGACTTCATCCGCATCATGCTGGCTCAGGGCGAGCCACTGCAGGGACTCTACCCGATGGGGGAGGTCTGGGAGGCACAGTTCCGTCAGTGGCGTCTGCAGGAACCGGGCAAGTAGCGGCGATCAGGCGTCGGCCTGGCAGCAGGCGTCGGCCTGGCACTGGCGTGCGAAGGCACGCCGTGCGCGCCGCAAGTTCGACCACCGTCATGCCGGGGTCGAAGGGATCGATGAAATTGATGGTCGCCGTGTCGGGACAGCGAGAGAATATGGGCTGCCTCCCAGGATGTCTGGAGGAATTCAGGTTCGTAGTCGCAAACCGGGGCAAGCTGCCGGAAGCGGGCATTGAAGTGCGCGGCAGTCGAACTGCCGGCAAGCTGACAGCCAGTCGATCACGGCCCTGCTTCGGCGATGCAACTGTCGACGGCGTCAGCCAGTTTCTGCAACTCGAAGGGTTTGCGCAGGAAGGTCCTGACGCCAACCTCGCCAACCAGGCTCCACTCCTTGAGCGTCATGACGCCACTCATCACGATCACCGGCACCGATCCATGAATCTGCCGGATCAGCCATTCCGCAGGCGTCGGCATCATGAGATCCGTAACGATCACGTCCGCTCTGGCCAGGTCGGCCGATCGCAGTGCTGGCCCGGCGTCGGCAAAGTCGACGACCTCGTGTCCACGAAGCTCAAGGAATCTGCAGAGAGATTTTCGCGTTCTCTCGTCATCCTCAATCAAAACGACACGGGCCATGGATCTCCTCGGTGGGCAACGTGGGTCACGCCCTCGGATTGTGGTCAGTCCTTCATTCCGGGGAAGGACAATGGTAAACGACAAACTGCGAACTGGCGGAAAAAACTACAGCCATCCGCGCCGCCGAGTGCGGGGCATTCAGCCCCGTGACACCGGCAGGGAGACGACGAACTTCGTTCCGTCGCCGTTTGATGAGACAACGGTCAGCGCGCCATGCACCTGCTCGACGATCGATTTGCTGATGGCCAGACCCAGTCCCGTGCCCTTGTCGGGGGCCTTCGTAGTGAAGAAGGGGTCGAAGATCCTCGCCTCGATGTCCCTGGGAATTCCTATGCCGTTGTCAGCGACCTCAATAACAACGTGCCCATGCCAGTTCGTCGGGTCGTGATCGAGATTCTCGACTCCACGTCGGGTCGGGAGTCAACGGCATCTCTCGCGTTGGCAAGCAGGTTCAGCAGGACCTCCTCAAGGGAGAACCTGTTGGCAGTCACGAGGGGCAGGTCATCCTGAAGGGTCAGCGCCACAGACACCCCCCGAGAGCGCAGCTGAGCGTCCAGCAACTCATGTGCGGCGGCAACGACGTCATTGACCTGCACCTGCTCCAGCTTTGGCGCGCCGGCCTCGCGGGCGAACATGCGAATGTGTTCGATGATGTGGACCATACGCTCCACCTGATCGATGATGCGCGTAAGGCGATCGCGCAGCGTGTCCGGATCAAGCTGCCAGTCCCGATCCATGCCGATCAGGGTGTGTTCCGCCAGCCCGCGGACCCCGGCAAGCGGTTGGTTGAGTTCATGGGCGATCCCGGCGGCCATCTCACCAAGCGAGCGCAAGCGATCTGAGCGCACACTGAGGGTCCGCTGTTCCTGCAGGGCCCGTTCGGCATCCCTGCGGGCCCGCTCCGTCGCCTTGGCGTCCGTGTGTCGCGAACGATGGCAAAGATCTCGAATTCGTTCTCCGGAATCATGCGCGCCTCGAAGTAGCGTCTGCGTCCCTCGAGCATCAACCCGTACTCGAAAGACACAGCACGTCTCGACGCCAGACAGTCCGTGATGTTCGTCATGATCCTTAGCGCAATCCGCAACGGCAGCAGGTCGGTGACGTTGTGACCGATGATCTGCTCCGGCTGCAGCAGCAACTGTTCCTCCGCACCTCTGGCGTCAAGGAATCTCCCGTGACGATCGACGCGGAACATCAGGTCGGGAATGGCATCCAGAATCGCCTGCTTGGCAGCCTCGCTTTCCAGCAGAGCGGCTTCGAAGCGCTGGCGCTCGCTGATCTCCTGCTCCAGGTCCTTGGTCCGATTCTGCACCGAGGTGACCATGTCATTGAAAGACTTCGCCAGCATTCCCATCTCGTCGGAGGACCTGACTTCCACCCTCTGTGACCAGTCGCCGCGATCGATGTGACCCACGGCCTGCAACATGTCACGCAGCGGCGCGGTGATGACGCTGCTGAGACCAAAAACGACGAGCGATCCGATGAGGAAAACGAGCAGGGAGACGGCGGCGACGGTGACGCGAGCGCGGTGGACCTCCTCCCGCAACTCAAACATGGAGAACGTCGTGCGCAGGCTACCAAGTGTCTCGCCGTACAACTGAATCGGTGTCTTGAGCGTATAGGACTCTTCGGGATCATCAGAGAAGGCCCGATCACGCCCTTCCGAGAGTGGACGATGGGACGCAAATACCGAGCCGTTTCGAGGGCGACGATCGACAGCAGCTCCCGGTTCAGCCCGGCACCCAGCAGCACTTCCTGACCGACCTCTGTGTCATCGAAATACAGGGCGGCACTGATGCTGAATGCCGTCATCTGTGCGATGCTGGCAGCCTTGTCGTGCAGACTGCGCGTTGCCTGCGCCTCGAGTTGGTGCGGCACGTAGACAAAGATGAAAGCTGCAATGGTCGCAATCAGGAAACCAACAACGGCAAACAACTTGAGCTTCAGCGGCTGGTTCCATGAAACCGGTGACAGCCCCACCCGAATGTCGGAAGAGTTCGGCATGCCTCAGGCGTTGACGCTCTGTGCGTGGCGTCGTCGACGCGGTGTGATCGAACGGGCAACGACAAGAAAAATGCAGGCCATACCGTGGCGCGACACGCGCATCTCCTCGACGGGTGTGATCAACACCCAGGCAACCTCCGTGCCGAGATCCACGATTCATTCAATGCGTTGATTATATGCAGGTTACGCGCATGAAGAAGCGTTTGAATCAGGCTCTGTTCGGGTGGTACTGCCAACAGTTGCTAGCAATTGTTGGCATACTGGCTACATGGGCCGGCGCCACCCTGGCCATCGAACAGCTACCATCGAGGCGGGTCGGTCGGGGTTACAGATCGACGTGTGTCTCCAGTCCGAACCATCGCCCGGGCATGGGGACCCCAACCACCGCCTCGTAGCGCTCATTGGTCAGATTGCGCACCCGCAGCAGCACACTGCCGACGTGGACAGGAATACTGACATTGAGATCGAGTATCCGATAATCGTCGAGAGCGCCCAGGCGGTTGCGGGCAACCAGCTGCCAGTCGGCGGTCGCGCCCAGCGGCAGTTCGTGCCCAAGGCTGGCAGTCAGTTGCTGCACCGGATGCGCGAACACGTACTTGGACTCCAGGCCCGAACGCAGAGTCTGTTCCTTGTCGACCCAGGTGAATCCGGCTGCGCCACTGACGACGGGCGCGCAGGCGCAGTCCCACCGTCTCCATTGCACCCAGGTTGTCTGCCTGCCAGGGGGGTTGGCCGACGGGGCGAACGTAATCGATCAGATCGCTCTCGCGGCGCATGAACAGGGCACCCTCCAGTCTGGTGCCGACGATGGCCATGCTGCTGCCGGTTTCAAACTGCCAGGCTCGTTCGGCGCCGAGATCCTCGTTGCCGACGTTGTTGGGATCACTATACCAGGTTTCGGTGAATGACGGTGCCCGATAGGAGCGTGCCGCAGAAAAGAAGACGCGGCCGTCGCCGAGGCCACGGGACGCACTCAATGATGGGGACGCTTCCCAGCCGTAGTCTTCGTGGTGATCGATACGCATGCCGGATAGCAGGCGCCAACGCGCACCAAGTGCACGGCCGTACTCGCCGAACAGGCTGCCGCGCAGACGGCTGCGGTTGCCGAGGTTGTTGCTGTGAATGCCCTCGTGCACCCACTCGCCACCGATCGCCAGATCACCACCGGCAATGGGAAGTCGAACGAACGCTTCCGTGCCTGCCAGCAGTGAACGATGGCGGTTGTCGTAGAATGCCGGATTGGACTCCTTGAGGACGAAACGATCGCGGTGTCGCCGCCCGTAGCCACGCACGGTGATGCCACCGTTGCGGTAGGTGATCGACCCTGATTGTGCCGTTGTCCACTCCCTCGCGAAGTAGAGTTCCGTCCCATCTTTCTGATGGGACGGGGCGTAGAAATCGTATGCACCGAAGACCTTGTCCTGCACGCCAGCCGCAAGCGACACTTCGCCGCCTGCAGCCGGTATCAGGGCATGGGCAAAGGCCCGGTTCTCGTCGAAGTCGGTACCGTCGCGGTAGCCATCAGATCGTCGCTTGCCACCCGAGATCCAGGCGGA
>JAQCJA010000363.1 GCA_027593305.1 bacterium | reverse complement strand
CATGATTCTCACCCCAAGATAACGAACCGGCGGCACGCTGCAGGGAACACCGTGCGGCCGGTCATGCTGCTCTCCGAGAACGCTGTCCCGTCAGCAGATTACAGGTACCACATGGCGGCGAACTTCACCACGCCATGGACCATCTTGCGCAACGTGGCGATGAGGGCCGTTGCCCCGCGCCGCAGCGCCCCTGTGTCGATCAGTTGGGCGATGTGGATGGGTTCGTTGGTGACGTAGGCGATGCGTGACATGGCGGGCTCCTTGCCGAGGATGTGGTTCACTTTCCACAAAAGGCAATGAACATGTCGTGCCAGCGTTGCTGATCGGCGCACTCGCACGAATATAACCTGTTGTTTTTACATATCTTGCCGAACTTTTCGTGTCCCGGTGAGGCAGTTGCAGCCGATGGGCACGAACTGATCAACCGTGCATCGCCGCTCCTGCAGAGCAGGAATCACATCTCATAACTAGTTGTTTACAAAAATCTTATAAGATAGTGATCAAACCGAGCACGAATATGTACAACGATTGACCAGCTGTTTCCCGGTGGCGGCATCCGCCACTCCAATGGTGGAACCGGCCGGGTGGTTGCTGGCGGCGTGGATCCGTCGAGGCCCGACGGACTACCCGGGCTTTCCGCCGCGAAGAATCACCTGATAGGCGACCAGCGCCGCCGCCACGTGCACATTCATGGATGGCCCCTTGCCGTACATCGGCACAAAGACCGCGCCATCACACTGGCCAAGCGTCGCCGCGTATACCCCATTGGCTTCATTGCCCAGCACAAGGCAGACCTTGTCGCCCCAGGGAAAATCGAGAAACGGTTGTGTGCCCTGGGCTGTCTCCAGCGCCACCACCTGGTAGCCCTCGGCCTGCAGCGTTGCCACCGCTTCGTTCGTCTCGGCCAGACGCCGCCACGGGACACGGCGATCATGGCCACGGGATGTGCGGTCGATCTCATCATGCGGGGGCACCGGTGTCTTGCCTGTGAAGACGATCTCGCGCGCGCCGACAGCGTCGGCAATCCGGAACAGGGAGCCGACGTTTCGCGGATCGTCGAGGCTCTGCAGCAGGAACGCAACCTCCGCTCTCGGGGGATAGTCCCGTTGCGCCTGCTCGAAGAGCCGGCGGATTTCGACTTTGCGCAACGGCAGCAATGCGTCAGCCCAGGTCGACGGCGAGGCCGTCGGCGCCGACCATGACTTCGCCATCGAAGTGACGCCGGATACGGTCGCCCATATCGTGCACGGCCGTGAGATCCCCCGTGATGTCTTCCATGACCAGATGTTTGATCAGCAGGCGACGCACGCCGCAGTCTGTTGCCAGATCGCCGAGGGCCTCTGGCGTGATATGCCATGTCCCCCATGGCTGCCGGGCGAGGAACTCTGCTGTGCCGGAACACTCGTACACCATGAGGTCGGCGTTACGCGCAAAGTCGGCAAAACCGTCCTGAGGCAGGCCGTCGCCGGAGATGATCACCCGCCGGCCCTCCCCTTCCACGCCGTAGCACAGGGTCGTGATGCCGCCGTGGTCGGTGAAGACGGCCGACGCCGAGCAACCGTCCTCGTGCAGCACGTGTCCGGCGTCCTGGATTTCGATCACCTCGGGGTCGAGACCGAACTCACTCTTGCCATGACCGATGCGACTGGCGATGTCATCGCGGAAGGGTGGCCGGATCAAATGTTCGATGAAGTGCCGCGTACCGACGGGTCCGTAGATGCGCAGCGGATATCGGCGACTGTTGTTCCAGCCCACGTACACGAAATAGGGCACGTCGACAACGTGATCGAAGTGCAGATGGGTAAGGAACAATCGGTTCACCGTCTCGGCAGGGACGTGTTGCTGGGCCAGTCGCAGGCAGGCGGCACGGCCGCAGTCAAACATCCAGACGCGATCGGTCCCATCGTCCTGCCATCCAAACTGCAGAATCTGTGCAGGTCCTGCCCGGCGCGGATTGTTGCGCACCGCGCCGGACCCGAGAAGGATGAGTTTCATGTCCTTCAAAATAGTCCGTCACCCCATGCAAGAAAGGCCCGCCTGGATCAGAGTTGTCGCCGCCTCCACCATAGGAGCACGACGTTGGTGATGACGAAGGACCAGACACCGGCCACGATCCACCACCGTTGCTGTCGCCAGCCTTCGGCTGCATCGAGCAGGCTCTGCACCACGCCGAGTTCTTCCCGCAGAGCAGTGGTGGAGGCATCGATGAGACTGACATCCAGCGCATGCGTCCGGGGCTCGATCTGCCGCAGAACACCCGCGGCACTGGCCAGCAATCCTGCCGAACGACGCAGGCCCGCATCCAGCTGCTGCAGGCTGTCAAAGCGTGCCTCTACCGCATGCAGATCCTGTGCAGCCTGGCGCAATGCCGCTTGAATGGCCTTGGCGCGGGTCAGCGCGCCAGGGTTGTCACTGTGACAGGCTGCACAGGTTGTGTCCATCACAGCCAGGGTCGCGTCGAGGATCCGATGGTTCTGGTGGCACGTGATACATGTGGGATTGTTCGGATCGGCCGTACTGGCATGGGGCCCCATGGCAAAGAACTCGGCAGGGCCGCTGTGGCAGCGGGCACAGATGCCGGCGACAGCTGCACGCGAGGGTTTGCCGATGAAACCGGTTGCCGCTGCCTTGGCCCGTTCGGGCCGCGGCTCAAAGGGGTCGCCGCCATGACAGTCATTACACAGCAACAGTCCACGCTGGTAGTGCACGCTCAAGGCGAACTCGTCCCCTTGCTCGAAGTGGCAGACCGTACACCACACGTCATCGAGGGACACCTGGCCCGGAGGAACATCACCCTCCTGGGCAGATACGGCAGCGGGGAGAACGAAACTCAGCAGCAGCAGCCAATGTCTCATCGGTTGTCTCCCGCCTCGTCGACTGTGTCCACCGCGTGCGGCATACCCTGCACGTCGAAGTGATAGGTGCCACCGAGGAAACTCTGCGTCGTCTCGGACAGGTGCCCGAGGCCGCCCAGGAGAAAAATGAGAGCCGAAACAATCAGCCAACCGGCGACAACCCGGGGACGGCGGCGGGGGTGACGTTCGGGGGACGTGTCGATCACCAGAGGCACGAGGATGAGAACCAACAGCAACAGAGGTGGCACGTTCACGCCGACGACTTCCGGTACGTATTTGAGCAATTGATAGGCGGGCAGGAAGTACCACTCTGGTTTGATACCTGCAGGTGTCGTCAGAGGATCGGCGGGCGCACCGATGTGTGCCGGATAGAGCAAGGCCAGCGTGATGAGAATCCCGAGGACGACGTACATCGTGGCGCCATCGCGCAGAAAGTGGTGCGGAAAGAAGGGTTCGGCACCATCGGCGCGCAGTTGCTCGGCCGTTGGTTCCGGTTCGCTGGTGGGGCGCAGAGATGAGATGCCCTGATATCGAATGAGGAACAGATGCAGTCCCATCAGGGCCAGAAGCAGCAGGGGCAACAAAAAAACATGGACGACGTAGAACCGACCGAGTGTCGCATCGGCCACTTCCTTACCGCCGATCATGAACTCCCGGGTGATGGGACCCAGTACCGGCAACGACGCCGGCGCCTCCGTGGCGACCACTGTGCCCCAGTATGCGACTTGATCCCACGGCAGCAGGTAGCCGGTGAAGCCAAAGCCAAGAATCACTGCCAGCAGGGCGACGCCGATGATCCATGTCAACTCCCGTGGCTTCTTGAATCCACCATAGAAGAACACGCGGAACATGTGCAGCAGGGCCAGCAGCACGATCAGGTGTGCGCCCCAGCTGTGCGCGGAACGAATGAGCCATCCCAGAGGAACCTGGTACATGATGGACTCGATGCTGGCGAAGGCCTCACTACCGCTGGGTTTGTAGTGCACCATGAGCAGAACACCCGTCAACAACTGCACACCGAGCAGCAGCAGCAGGGCCGCGCCCAGCGTGAACAGCCAGTTCACATGACGGGGAACAGGCTTGCGCAGATTGTCGAGCAGCACCTGGCGCACGGGAGCCAGATGCAGTCTGTCATCGAACCATTGCCAGAGTCGGTGTACCACTTAGCTCTCCCGGGCGGGACGCACGCGGATGCCGCCCTCTTCGATGGTGAGCAGAACGGGCGCCAGGCCTTCGCGCGCAGGACCGCCAAGTACTTCGCCATGCAGGTTATAGCGGGCCCCGTGGCAGGGGCATTCTATCTCGCCGCTGGCGGCGTTCCAGGCTACGGTACAACCCAGGTGGGTGCAGGTTGCCTGCAGACCGATGAGGGCGTCCTGGCGGCGAACAACGAGAATCTTGCCGAGGCGCGAACGTCCAACGACGCTGCCGTCGGGGCCGATATCGTCTGCCCGCACAGGGCCCTTGCTGCCGACGAGGAATTCACTGCCGGCGCTGCGCGCCGCTGGCCAGAGATAGGCCAGAGCGCTGCTGGCAAAACCGCTGATCGTGGTGACGATTCCCAACCCGAGCAGGGCGTTGATCCAACGGCGTGTTGGTCCGGGATCCGGGTGATCTGACATGTCGTCTCGCGTGTGTCTAGGCGCAATGCGGGCACGGACCCGCCTCCCTGAAGAGGAGAGGGATCCGTGCCGCCGAATGGGACCGGTATCTGCGTTTGCAGATCCTAGTCGACGAGGTCGCGCAGTGCAGACTTGACGGAGGCCCAGGTCGACACCGTCACGGCCGTCGCCACCGGGGGCGGCGGCGGAAAGCTGTCCGCATCCCAGGGCAGGGTCAGTTGGGTGGGATCACCAGGATTGTCGTCGCCGATCTTCCACAGACCGTCGGGATCGAGCAGCTCCTGGCCATTGGTGGCGCCATCGCCATCAGAATCAATAGCGGCGAGCTCTGGCCCCCAGACGACATTGCCGGCATCGAGAAATCCGTTCTGCACAGTCAGACCGAAGGCATTGCGGGCGTCACCACCAAACGAGCTGTTGTGACACATTGCGCAACCCAGAATCGTGCCGTTGGGAACTTGTGCGGGTCGGTTGGGACGGGCGTCGATTGCGGCGGTCGAGATCAACGTGACCACGGCGAGAACTGCAAGACAGCGTACGGGGTGCAAAATAGAACCTCCTGAGTTGTGGGATCTGTCAGTGTACGAAGATAGCATTGGATTCTTCGTCAACCGATGATCTTGAAACCCGGCAGTTCTCCTTGCAATCCTGCATGGCTCGGTTTTGGGGCCCTCCCCCGACCGCAACAACTGTAAGGGTGCGCAGGCCGCGCACCCGTGATCGAATTTTCAGCTACTGGCTTTTCGGCACCATACGCC
>JAQCJA010000362.1 GCA_027593305.1 bacterium | reverse complement strand
AGGGCCCTGACGCTGCAACCGGGGTTTTTCCGTGCCGGCGTCTGCCGTTATGGTATTTCCAATCTCTTTGGCCTGTCCGACACGACGCACAAGTTCGAGTCGCGCTACAACGACCTGCTTCTGGGTCCCTTGCCGGAGGCAGCAGATCGCTACCGCGAGCGCTCGCCGATCTTCGCCGCCGATGCCATGCGGGATCCCGTCATTCTATTCCAGGGAACCGACGACGAGGTCGTGCCACGTGAGCAGTCCGATGCCATTGTCGAGTCCTTGCGCCAACGGGGCATTGCCCACGAGTATCATGTGTACGAAGGTGAAGGGCACGGCTTCCGCCGACCCGAGACGAAGCAGGACTACCTGCGCCGTGTGGATGCCTTTCTGCGGCGCCACGTCCTGTTCGCCTGATCTCGATCGAACAACCTGGGAACCAACCCCGATGAACTATGAGACCGTCATCGGCATGGAGGTCCATGTCGAACTGCACACGCAGTCCAAGATGTTCTGCCGCTGCCCGGCCCATCACTTCCAGATCGGCGCCAACGAACACGTCTGTCCCGTCTGCACCGCGCAACCTGGGGCGCTGCCGGTCATCAATGGTCGGGCGATCGAACTGACGGTCATGACGGGCATGGCTCTCGGTTGCCAGATTCGCCCGCACTCGGTCTTTGCGCGCAAGAACTACGTCTATCCCGACCTGCCAAAGGGCTACCAGGTATCGCAGTACGAGTTGCCCTTGTGTGAACACGGCCAGGTCGTGATCCATACCAGTGATGGCAGGCGGAAGCAGATCGCCATCGAACGTGTGCACCTCGAGGAGGACACGGGCAAGCTCATGCATCAGGGCAACGCCAGCCTCGTGGACTACAACCGCGCCGGCGTGCCGTTGATGGAAATCGTCACCGATGCCTCGATCCGCTCTGCAGATGAAGCCTTCGCCTATGTGCAGAAGATCCGCCAGCTGGTCCGCTACCTGGGAGCGTCAACGGGCGATATGGAGAAGGGCGCCATGCGCTGTGAGGCCAACATCTCCGTGCGCCCCGAAGGTTCCCAGGTGTTCGGCACCAAGGTGGAAGTGAAGAACCTCAACTCGTTCCGTGCCGTGCGTAACGCCATCGACTACGAGGTCCAGCGGCAGATCGAGGTGATCGAAGAAGGTGGTACCGTGCGCCAGGTGACGATGGGCTGGGATGAAGGTGCTGCCACCACCAGGGAACAGCGCTCCAAGGAATTCGCCGACGACTACCGCTACTTCCCCGAACCGGATCTGCTCGATGTAGATGTGACAGCCGAGTGGATCGACGGGGCACGCTCCCAGTTACCGGAACTGCCGGACGAACGTGCGGCACGCTTCGTCGAGTCCTTCCGGCTGAGCACCGATGATGCCGCCTTGATGACCGAGGATCGCGCCGTGGCCGACTGGTTCGAGCAGGTCATCGCCGCCGGCACCGAACCCGCTGCGGCGGCGAACTGGATCTCGGGGGAACTGTTCCGTCGCCTGAAGGACGCGGAGGCGGCCATCGAAGAGATCACCCTGACCCCCGGACAGCTGGCAGAGTTGATCGGACTGGTTACAGCGGGCACGATCAGTGGATCCGCCGCCAAGGAAGTCTTTGCTGTCATGTGGGAGGAAGGTGGCAGCCCGACGCAGATCGTCGAAGCCAGGGGGCTGCAGCAGGTCTCGGATACGGGCGAACTCGAGAGCCAGGTTGACACGGTGATCGCCGCCCAGGCCGACGCTGCCGACAAAGTGCGCAACGGCGATGACAAGCCGATTCAGTTTCTTATGGGTATGGTCATGCGGGCGACGCGGGGCAAGGCGAATCCGCAGGTCGTGCAGCACCTCCTGCGGGACAAACTGCAGGGCTGACCGATGGGCCAGACCAGCCCCTGGATCAACCCCTATGCCAACCCGTGCAGAGCCTGTGTCACGTGTTGCGTCAGGGGCGCCTCGACAGCGGCACAGGCTGCGCGCATCACCTCCAGGCCTCCCTGGGGGTAGGCCTCGTCCAGTGGCAGGTAGCCGATGGCACCATTGGCCATGGTCACCACGAGTGTCGCTGGCAGCGGGCTCAGCGCGCGAAACCTCGATGGGTAGGCGCTGAACAGCTCGCCGGGGATCGCCACGATCGCCAGATCTCCCGCACGCAGCGACTGGATCTCGGTTGTGATCTGCCGCGGCTCACCGTTTTCTTCCCGGACCAGCTCCCAGGGCTCGTTTGCGCAACACACGGGACCTGTGGCCAGTGGCTGCAGTTGGGCCAGAGCCTGTGATACGATCTGGCCCAGACGCAGGCCCATGTGTTGTGGCGTTTGGGTCCCTGTGCGGATCGCCGCCCGTGGATTGATGTCGGCCGCTCCCCCCAGGGCAAACATCGTTGCGCCCACTGCGCCATGCGCTTCGACGGCATCTTTCATGTAGCCCACATAGTCAGCAGAGATCTGCAGGTTTGCCGGCCCCAGTGTCACCGGGTGGCACCCGTAGTTGACCAGCAGAGCCTCGAGCCGAAGGTCCAGCCGGCGCACACCGATGAGCAGCACGGCCGGATCAAAGAACCCCTCGTGTCTGCCTTCGGGGTCCTCCCACACATTGCGGCAGAGGCCGGCCTCGATCACCCGGCGATTGTGCCCCAGTTCGCCCGCTGTCGTCCACGCCACTTCAAAGGTGCCGGGACAGACCTGCTCACGCGCCGCAACGACGACGTCTGCCAGGCGCTGTATGAGCCAATCCCGGTATGCATCGTCTGCCGGCACGCGCTGCTCGCCATAGGTGCGTTGGCCCGCCGGACCGGAGTGTGTATGTGTTGCGGAAAGGAGAATCGCCCCGGCAGGCAGGTCACAGCGGCGCGCGATCTCATGGCGCACTTTGGTGACGAAGTCCGTGGGGTAACCGACAACATCGCTGGTCACCAGCGCCCAGGCACTGCCGCCGCCCCGACAGACGAGAGCCTCGGCGCGCAACCGATGACCCACGCCCGACGCCTGGCCCGCACGAGTACCGTAGCCTGAAAGAGTGACACCCACAGGAGGGGTGATATCAACGGTAGCGATACCGATATCAAAGGTGGATTGTGTCATGCGGCAAAGATAGGGGCTTGACCTTACCGCGACTCCTCCTTTTCCTGATTTCCTGTTCCTCTTGTCCGCTGCAGGTCGCCCAGTGCAAATGCCGTACTTCGATCCCTGGATCCTCGCCCGTCAGCAAGGCTTGCGCCGTTGACATCTGTCTCTGGCGGTGCGCCCCCTGCGTCGCCGGCATTCACGGCCCGCTCCGTGATCCTCGGCATCCTCATGTGTGGCGCCATCGGCACGGGAGCGCCTTACGCCAACATGGTCATCCGCGGCTCGACGCTGTTCTTCGACTTCAGCACCGCGGGGGCCCTGTTCCTGTTCTTCCTTCTCGTCGGCATCGTCAATGTCCTGTTGCGCTTTGTCTTTCCGGTTCTGGCGCTGAATCGTCGCGAACTCCTCGTCGTCTACATCATGATGATCGTCGCCTCGGCGATTCCGACGATGGGCCTGACGGAGTACCTGCTGCCGATGATCGCCCAGTACTACGCCACCCCCGAAAATGACTGGGCGACGCTGATCCTCCCGTACATCCCGGAGTGGCTGGCCCCGCAGAACGCCCAGGCGATCAAATGGTTCTTCGAGGGCGCACCAGCGGGTGTCGGTGTGCCCTGGGAAATGTGGATCCCACCCCTGCTGTACTGGGCGATCCTGCTGCTGGCATTGTATCTGGTGATGATTTCATCCATGGTCATCATCCGCCGGCAGTGGATGGAGCGGGAGCGCCTGCTCTACCCGATCGTGCAGGTGGCAACGGACATGGTGGAGGAGAGCCGGGATGGCAGCCGGATTCCGCCGTTTCTGCGCAACCCGATCATGTGGGCCGGCTTCCTGATCCCGGTGATCATCAGCAGCCTGAACGCCACTCATTCGTACTTCAATTTTGTCCCCATCGTGCCCATCACGGCATCCGTCCCCATCTTCCGCAACACCCTGGGGCTGCTGTTCCGTCTCAGCTTTCCGATGCTCGGCTTCTCATATCTGATCAACCTCGATATCGCCTTCAGCCTGTGGTTCTTCAACTGGGTGTCGAAGATCGTCGTCGGCAGCCTGCGGGTCCTCGGCATTGCCGGCACGGAAAAGCTCGGCGTCTATGGCGTACAGAGTGATCCCATGCTCGCCCATCAGGGCCAGGGCGCCATGATCATTCTCGTGCTTTTCGGACTGTGGGTCGGCCGGCAGCATATCGGTGACGTGTTGCGCAAGGCCTTTCACGGGGACGACACCGTCGACGACTCCGGCGAAATCATGTCGTACCGTGGGGCGGTATTCACCTGGATCGCCGGTGCCGTGACCATGACACTATGGCTCACCATCGCCGGACTGCCATTGTGGGCCAGCATCGCCACCCTGCTCACAGCGTTGCTGATCTTTGTCGGCCTGACACGCATTGTCGTGGAGAGCGGCCTGGCCACTGCCGTGGGTCCGATGATCGCCAATTCCGTCGTCGTCTCCGCTGTGGGCTCCTCCGCCCTCGGTCCGGCAGGTATGATCGGTATGGCCTACACCTACGTGTGGGGCGCCGACATCCGCACCTTCGTCATGGCCTCCTGCGCCCACGGGCTCAAACTCGCCGATCATCTCGGCAGCCATCGGCGTCCCCTGTTCTGGCTCATCGTCGCCGCCGTTGTGATCAGCTTCGTCGGCTCCGTGTGGTCCGTGCTTGTACTGTGTTACGAACACGGGGGCATCAACCTGAGTTCCTGGTTCTTTGGTGGCGGCGTGCGGGCACCCTTTGAGTACATCGCCCTCAAGCTGAATACGCCCACGGGGCCGAACTGGGTGGGCTGGATACACACCGGCGTGGGCGGCAGCATCATGGCGGGCCTGATGATGGCGCGGCACCATCTGTTGTGGTGGCCCCTGCATCCGCTGGGCTACGTCGTCGGTTCCGTCTGGCTCATGGACGAATTGTGGTTCAGCATCTTCCTCGCCTGGCTCATCAAGCTGACGGTGATGAAATACGGCGGGCCGAAACTGTATCAGATGACACGGCCATTCTTTCTTGGCCTCATCCTCGGACAGTACGTGATCTCGGGCTTCTGGTTGTTCATCGATTACCTGACGGGTATGACGGATAACAGTGTCTTCTGGATCTGAAGGCGGGTAACAGCTTGATAGCAGGGATGTTACGTGATGCGGCAGGTCGCGTGTGCTAACAGTTGGCTAACAGACAGAGCAGACGGCCCCAATCTGGATA
>JAQCJA010000361.1 GCA_027593305.1 bacterium | reverse complement strand
TGCTGGAGGCACCACCATCGAGATGCACCTGCAACAGACAACGGAGCATCTCCTCCACCAGTTCGACTGCCTCGGCGGGACCGGCCAGGTCGAGCCCGCAGGCCCTGGCCCGCGCCACGATCTGCTCGTCTTCCCGCAGCAGAGGCCAGACGACATCGTAGGCGATGGCGAGCGTTTCTGAGATATACGGCGTGTCGATGCAGTAGCGCTGGCTGCCCATCCGGTACAGGGCGCCCACGGGATCCACCTGCGACGCCCAGTCCGTCTGTCCCGTTGTGGTCCATTGCCACAGCAGTTCGGTACCCAGCGTCGGTCCGTAGCGGAACTGTGGCACCGCCGCCAGGTAGACCTCCTCTGCGGCGTAGCGCAGCAGCATCAGTGCAAGCCGGCGCGCGGCGTCGAGATCCTTCAGTTCCGTCGCCCTGACATGTGCTGCCATGGCGCCGATGGCGGCACCGAAGGCACGTGTCTGGTCGCGGCAGTACGTGGCGGCAAACAGGAACAGGTGACCCTCTTCATCCACGTAGCCGTAACCGTCGTCGACGACGGCTCGGCCTGCCATCGAAGCCGACCCGGCGTGAGCGCCGGAGAAATCGCCCGTCAGCACATCGTTGTCGGGAAAGCTCAGGCCACACTGGGGGCAGGTGGATTTGAAATCGGCGGGCGTGTGCGTGCGGACCCATGGATAGAAGCCGCTGAAGCTGAAGATTGCAGTACCGCAGGAGGGGCAGCCCTGATGGCAGTTGACGAAGTGGGCGCGCGGCAGTTCCGCTACCGGCAATTGTCGCCAGAGCTCAGCGTCCTCGACGCCCCGCCAGAATCCGACGACATCGGGTGCAGGTGCGCCCAGGGGCAAGTCGGTCAGCACCTGCGCACGCTTCGTTGATGGTGTCGAGGCTGCAGCCAGCGGCCAACGACGCGGATAGACGGCGCCGTTGTGGCTCGAGGGCCGACGCAGATCCTGCAGGGAGCGCACACCCAGAACACAGGACGCCTCCTGCGATCCCCGCCGGGCACGAATCGTCACCGCTGTGCTGACGTCCGGCGCCTGTACGTAGATGTAGAGCGTTTGCTCCGGAGCCGACCAGCGTTGATCGATCACGCGGCCCTGGCCGGCGTCGATCTCGACATCCTCACCCTCGGTTCGCAGTGGCAGCCGCGTCACGCGACCTGTCTGCAGAAGACGCGGAGACCAGGCGAAGCTGAAATCGTTCATCACATTGCACCATATCAACCGTAGGGATCCGCCGACACGAGCACGAAATCCCAGCGCGCCGCGGGATACCGGGTGTCGGGGTGGAGGTCATGCTCGACGGGGGCGCCGCCCATCTTTGCGGACTCCGACCCGCGCAGATTGACTTCGTCCCCACCGAGGATGGCTAGAATCATGGGGCCCCAAAATGGTGCGCCTGGTCCCTGAATACAAGGCCGATCCGGTCAATGCACGTGGGCCAAGGTGGTATGTCGCTGTGTATGTTGATGACACGCGCCAGGTTTCTGGATGGATCTGCGCCAGAAGTGGCACGGATTTCTCCACCTCCCGTGAATGGCGTAGACTGCGCAGGTACTGGCGAAGGGATCTGTGACCTATGGTCCAACCTGATACGTATGCCCTGATCCCGGACCGGATATGGGATGGAATCGCCGACCAGTCCGAGAGCGGCAGCGCCATCATCGTTACCGGATCTGTGATCCAACGGATCTCGAAAGCCGGCCGATTGCCCGCCGGGCTTGAGCGCGTACGGTTGCCAGGATGTACGCTGCTTCCCGGACTCATCGACGCCCATGTGCACTTCTGCGACTGGATGCGTCCCGCCTTCCTCGCCGCCGGCGTGACCACCATCCGGGATGTCGGCAACGATCTGTCCTGGATCCTGCAGCGCCGGCGTCACGCACAGCGTTATCCCCGGCGCAGTCCACGCATTCTCTGCTGCGGCCCCCTGCTCGACGGCGCCACCGCCTACTGGCCGCTGATGGGCCGGGCCCACCCGGATCGGCAAGCCATGGAAGCCTCGGTTCGCGAGGTCGTCAGCCGGGGCGTCGACGCCGTCAAACTCTACGTCGACGTGACCCGCGATCAGATGGAGGGCGCTGCCGCCGTCGCCCATCAACATGGCAAGCATCTGCTCGCACACCTGGGTGGTATCACCGCTGCAGAGGCGGCAGCCGCAGGGGTGGACGAAGTCGAGCACCTGACCGGTTGCGCCGTCGCCTGGCAACAGAGTCCGCCGGCAGCCCTCGACGCGTTGTGCGATGATCTGCTGCCGCACGGTACGGTCATGTGCCCGACGCTGGTGGTGTGGGACCGCATCGGCCGGGTCAATGAACCAGCCTTCCGCCAGGACCGTCGGTTGTCCTGGGTGCCACCGGCATTTCGCGCTGCCTGGGACCGTTATCCCACACGCACCGCCGACGCCGACAGCAGACTGACTCTGCAGCAGAACACCGTCGCCATGAAGAGAAGTCTGGCGCATATGCAGAAGCGCGGAATCTGCATCATCGCCGGCACCGATACACCCTTTCCGTACCTGGTGCCCGGTTTCTCTCTGCACGACGAGCTGGGCCTGATGGTCGATGGTGGTATGACCCCGGTGCAGGCGTTGCGATCCGCCACCAGCGTCGCTGCCCGGGTCCTGGGGATCGGCGACAGCGTGGGCAGCCTGGCGCCGGGCAAGAGCGCCGACCTGGTGGTTGTGGAGGGAGATCCGACGCGGGACATCGATGCCGTCGCGCGTGTCTCTACCGTCGTTCGCAGCGGTACGATCCTGAGCATGCCGGCACTGCGCCGCCTCGCCCGACGCCTGCAGCAGGTGCCGCCCGATGACCCCGTGAGCCGCGACATCATTGGCTACGTGGACACGCATCAGCCGGGTCCCAGGGTGACCTGATACGGCACGGGCGGCGACGGGAAGGATCAGAAGATCCTGCACGAAACGGCGTCGCAGCGAGCGCTGCGCTCCGGCCTCGTTATATGCCGGTGCAGTCCGTAGTAGCCATAGGGATACTTGAGCACGTGGCCAAGACTCCAGTCGCCGGATCGATGTTTCCAGTAGCCCGCGTGCAGGGGCGTGATCGACTTCGGCGCGTGCTCCCGCCGTTCCGGATCCGTGTCCTGCGGTCCCATGCGGACTCGTCGCACATAGGTCTCGAATCCGTCCAACGCCTGGTCGGCAACCGTCTGCAGGCCAAGCTCGTGCAGGTCGAGCAGCGCTCGGGCGTAGATCAACAGGCGCGCCCGAGAAACCGTTCGCTGCAGTCGATGAACTCGTTGAGCACGAATTCGGCGAACGCCGTTCCCATTGCTTGAGTAGCGCTGCTGTCATGGTGGGCGTAACGAATTGATGGGTGCACGCGCACCGCCGCACCAGCGGCCAGCGCGGCGATGATGGGGACCGTTGGTCTCTGCATACGCCCGCCGCAGGTCGGGCACACCGTCACATCCACCTGAAATAGGCGGGGTCGCTCAACCGCCGGCGCACACGACGTCCGGCACGGTCGCCCGTGGCCACCATGCCCTGCACCGAGGCGGCTGAGACCTGCGCCAGCAGGAGCTCCTGCTCCCACAGCGGGTCGGTGGAGCCTTCTTCGAACATGCCTCGGCGTTGTCACAGACGGATGACCCGCCCGGCCGTGGTCTCGACGATCTGGCTCATATCGTGATCCGTCAGCGGCGGCGCGCTACGAAGGTCGGTAGGCCATCGGTGCCGAGTCCGCAGACACCTTGTCTCCGCCTGAGCCGTCCTGACAAGACTTGCGCAGGCGCTTGGCCTGTCGTTTGACCTGTCGTTTGAGTTGCTCGAGCGTTACATCGCGAGGCACAGATCGATACTGGGGATCTGTTATTGCGAACTATGGGCGGAACGTTTCCGTCATCTATCAACCTCCTGGTCATCGTCCTGTGCCAGGATACGGACGAGGGCCATAACTCGGACAGGCTCCTAAACGACCTGCTCCCGCAGGTGATGGCAGATCTCCTCGGTCTGCCCCGGATAGCGACGCTCGATCTCGGCCACCCGCTGCGTCACCTGCTGCTGTCGGTCCAGCGCCGACATGTCGTCCATGCGGCCGTAGTAGTTGAGGCGCCGGCCAAGGGCAAAGTGATCGCGCTGTTCCTCTGACATGCCCAGGAAACGATCCAGCTGTCCCAGGATGTGTGGCTTGTCCTGCATCATCCGGCCTTCGACTTCCATCAACAGATTTACCGCGTGGTCGTTGGAGTAATAGCCACTGACGCCCTGCAGTGCCTCTGCCAGCAGACGCTGTTCGCGGATGAGTTCCGTTTCACTCTGCAGCACGTAGCCCCCCGCCTTCCAGGTCTGCTCCAGTCGTGAGCCGACTTTCACGCCGATGGTGCGCACGCGAATGAAGTGCGGGTCGATCTCATTGAGGGCCTGTGCCGTCTGCATGGCGTTCTCCTGCCAGAGTTCGCGCCCGCCGAGGCCGACGATGAGAAACTCCGAGATCTCCATGCCTGCGTCCCGCGCCATGCGCCCGGCTTTGATGATGTCCGCAACCGTCGTGCCCTTGTGAATGCGCTCGAGGATCGTGTCGGCGCCGGATTCCATGCCGCAGTAGAGCCGGTTGAGTCCGGCCTCGGCGATCTCTGTCATCTCCGCGGGTGTGCGTCGCACCATGGTCGCCGCACGGCCGTAGCTGGTGATGCGCTCCAGCGTGGGGAAATGCTGGCGGATCAGGGCCAGCACCTGCAGCAGGTCCGCCGTCTTCATCAGGAAGCTGTCGCCGTCCTGCAGAAAACAGGACGTGAAGGGATGGCCCTGGTAGTACTGGGCGGCAGCCTCGATATCGGCACGGATCTCGGCGACCTTGCGTATGGAAAACGTCATGTCCTGGTAGTTGACGCAGAAGTCGCACTTGTTCCATGGACAGCCGCGGGTGGTGCGGATCAGCAGGCTGCGGGCTTCGGCGACGGGACGGATCGGACCCAGTTCAAAGGGCGGTTGCTGATTCATGGTTGGTCCTGCCTGGCGTCGTTGTCGCTGGTGATCGGGTTCGCACTTCGGGTATACTGTACGGCAATTCTGCCTGTTCGCGCCTGCGGGCGCACTTCATGGAGTCAGAGACATGAACTTCGACCCCCAGTGTGTCTATCTGCACCGCACCGACGTGACGGGGACCACCGCCCCCTTTGAGCGCTATCGGACCTTCGCTCGTGAGGCCCTGCTGCAACTGGAACTCCCCCTGCCGTCGATGGGGACGATTCTGCTGAATCCCAACGTCACCATCACAGCCGTGCCCGACGATCGCATCACCACC
>JAQCJA010000360.1 GCA_027593305.1 bacterium | reverse complement strand
CCCGCCACAGGATCGGTGAGGCCTTCGACAGTGATGATGTCCATCTGCACGTGCGCGCCGTCGGTACACAGGAGATCGAGGAGATCCGCGTCATGCGGGGCCTCGACTGCGTCTATCGCTGGCCAGAAAATCCGACCTGCGACCCGGCCCGGTTGCGGGTCGTCTGGAGCGGTGCACGCATTCGCGGTCGCGACCGCATCGCCACCTGGGACGGCCATCTGACCCTGACGGGTGGCGTCATTCGCGCCGCAGAGGGATTCGCTTTCGACAGCGCCAACGAAGGCATCGTCGAGCAGTCCGCCAGGGGTGTCTCGTGGCGCTCGGTCACGTCGGGTGACGAGGACGGCGTCATTCTCGACATCGAAGCTGCAGCGGATGCGATTCTGCAGTTTCGCTCCGCCATCACAGACTTCGATCTGCCCCTGGCCGATCTGGCCCAGGGCCCGTCTGTGCACGAAGCCGGGGGTATCGGTCTGCAGGTCAAGGTTGAGTACCTGCCCCACGGCAGCGGCCGGGATGTCGACTTCGTCTGGCACGAGGCCCTGCCGGCAACCAAAGGCACACAGCCCTACTATGTGCGTCTTGCCCAGACGGATGGCAACCGTGCCTGGAGCAGCCCCTGCTATATCACCGGGAGAAGGCCATGTCCATAACCGTTCATGTTACCCATGAAGCGATCCACAAAGTCGGCGGAATCGGCTCTGTTCTGGCAGGCCTGATCACCGCAGGGCCCTACCGGCAGGCGACGCAGCGCACGATCCTGGTGGGGCCACTGACCGATCGACACCGGGCTGGCCCATTGGGGATGGATGGCACCGTGCTGTACGACAACTGGAGCGGCATCCGGTCCGATTCCGTGGGGCCCGCCCTGTACGACATCGAAAGGGCGCGCGGTGTGCGCCTCGTCTACGGCCGGCGTCGGTTTGACTGTCCCGATGGGACACAGGTTGAACCTGAAGTGCTGCTTGTTGATGTCGAGGGCAGCGTGCCGCACGGCCTCGGCTATTTCAAATTTCTGTTGTTTCAGGCGTTCGGACTGGCGTCAGATCGTCATGATGGCCAATGGGAATACGAACAGTACGTGCGCCTTGCGGAGCCGGCGTACGATGCCGTGATGTCCCTGCTGCAGGATCGCGGTGATACACCCGTGCATTTCGTCGCCCATGAGTTCATGGGGTTGCCGACGGCCTTCAAGGCGCAACTGGCCGGTGATTCCGGTGTGTCCACCATCTTCTACGCCCACGAAGTGGCCACGGCCCGTCGACTCGTTGAGGAACTGCAGGGGGGCGATGTCGCGTTCTATGGAGCCCTGCATGCCGCGGTTGAAACCGGGCAATATGTCGACGACATCTTTGGCCCGCAGGACGCTTTCTACAAACATGCCCTCATTCGCCAGGCCTGGCGCTGTGACGCGATATTCGCCGTGGGCGATCTGGTGGTAAAGGAACTGCAGTTCCTTGGTGCAGAGTTCTCCGGACGGACGATCGACCGGGTCTACAATGGTCTTCCTGTGACGCAGATGCTGACACCGACGGAACGCGAGGCGGCCAGAGGCCGGCTCGCCAGCGTTGCTGAAGGCCTGCTTGGCTGGTCGCCGGATTTCGTTTTCACCCATGTGGGGCGGCTGGTGCCGAGCAAGGGCCTGTGGCGTGATCTGCTTGTGCTGGACGGACTCGAAGAGGCGTTGGCGGCGCAGGGCCGCAGCGCGGTCCTGATCCTGCTGGCCACCGAAGCCGGACCCAGGCTGCCGGCCAGCATTGAGCAGATTCGGCGCGACTACGCCTGGCCTGTCGTGCACCGCGAGGGCTATCCGGATCTGACGTCAGGGGAACTGGAGTTTGATCTCCGCGTGCGCCTGCACAATGCTCGTGCACGTCGGACGCGGGCGTTATTCGTCAATCAATTCGGCTTCGACACGATCAGTACTGGCGGTGCCGTACCGCCCGGTGTCGACTTCGCCGATCTGCGCCGTGGCAGCGATGCGGAATTCGGCATGTCGACGTATGAACCCTTTGGCATTGCCCAGATTGAGCCTCTGGCCTTTGGCGCTCTGAGTGTTATCAGTGATGCCTGCGGTTGCCTTGGTTACCTGCAGCAGGTGGCGGCAAAGAAGTCCGGGCCGCCCCTGTTTGTTCTGGGAGATTTCACGCGAGGCGGTGGCGACGCCGTGCCGGGTGAAGGGGGCTGGCCGGGGCTCGATGCGATCACGCGCCGACAGCAGGAGCAGCGCTGCAGTCGCCAGGTGGCGCGGTCACTGGGTGAAGCCCTGCAGGACGACGCCGCTGGCAGGGAACGCCAACTTCGGGCCGGTCACAGTGCGGCGGCGGCGATGAGTTGGGACCAGGTCGTCAAGGCTCAGTATCTGCCGGCGATCGCTCGGTTGGAACAACGGCTGTAAAGGGGGCCGACCTTCTCAGGCCAGAGCCAGCACCTGGCGAATGGTCTCGGCCAGTTCGTCGATCCGAACCGGTTTCTTCAGGACGGCGTGCACACAATCGGGCTGGTTGATGGTCGCCTCATCATCCACCCATCCTGAGACGATGATGATCGGCACCTCGTCGCTGCGATCGCGCAGCAGGAACAGCAGGTCTTCACCATCCGCAGGACCGGGCATGTGCAGATCGAGCAGTACGAGATCGATTTCCTGCTGGTCGAGGATCTGCAGGGCACGTCCGGCGTCCTCAGCGGCGAAGCCGGTATACCCCTGATGCTCGATCACCCGGAGAATCATGCTGCGTACGGAATCATCGTCGTCGACGACGAGAATCTTCGTGTCCACCAGCGAATCAGTCATTTGTATCGATCTCAAGGGGGCGGAAGGGTGCGGGCACAGCGGAAGCCCAGGATGGGGTCACGCGTTGTCGGCTGCGTTCGGTTGCGTACCGTGACGGTGACGACCTCTCGTGTCGCCAGGAAATGGCCACCCCGGGCGACGCGCTGTTCGCCGGACAAGGGACCGGAAGGATCGCGCCCCGGGCTGGTGGCATAGTAGTCTGGGTCATACCAGTCGGCGACCCACTCCATGACATTGCCCGCCATGTTGTGGACGCCGTACGGACTGGCTCCATCCGGGTGCTGGTCGACGGGAAGGGTCTCACCGACGATGTTGCTGTAGTTCAGCAGGCGGGCTTCGGGGAAGCTGATCAGATAGAGATTCGGATCGTCGTCACCCCATGGAAAGCGTCGTTCGTCGTTCGGTCCCCGAGCGGCTTTCTCCCATTCGGCTTCGGTGGGCAGGCGTTTTCCGGCCCAGCCGCAGAACGCCGCCGCCTGAGCGTAATCGACGCAGTTGATCGGGTGACTGGCTCGTTCTTCGAGGCCAAAGTTGCAGCCGGGTCTCTGCGCCGGGGTCGTACAGCCACCATCGTTGACACATACGGAGTACTGCGCCGCAGCGACTTCCGTCGAATCCATCCAGAACGTGCTGATGTCCACCGTGTGCACGGGTGCCTCACCGGCCAGGCCGGCATCTGATCCCATGCGGAAGCTGCCCGCGGGGATCTCGATCATGCCGGAGCGTTTGGCGTACACCTGTGCGACAACGGTGACGACGGTCGTGTCGAGCAGGCTCGCGAGTTGCCATCGTCGACGATGAGGCCAAAGACGTACGTGCCCAGCAGGTTTGGCGTAAAGTCGGGCGATATGGCGGTCGGGTCGGACAGAGCCACGGGCTCACCGGGGTTGTTACCCACCGACCAGAGATACGTCAGCGCGTCACCATCGGCGTCGAGGGAGCCGCTGCCGTCGAGCCCGACCGTTGTGCCGACAGCGACCGTCTGCGGGCTGCCGGCATCGGCGACGGGCGCGTTGTTGCCCACACTTGTGACCAGTACTGTGATCTCGTCCGTGCTGGCCAGTGCGCCGTCACTGACCCGCAACAGGAATGTGTAGGTGCCGGGCAGCAAAGGCGTGATCCGCGTCTGCACCGCGGCAGAATCGGCGATGGAGATGACGCCCGGATCCGCGAGGGCCTCCCAGAGGAAGCTGAGGGAATCACCGTCAGCATCGCTGCTGGAGCTCGCGTCGAGGAAGAAATTGTTGCCCAGCGACGCGGCGTAATCCGGTCCGGCCCGAGCCACTGGTGCTCTGTTGTCACCCCCGGTGATCGTCAACTGCATCGAATCGGGGGCGCTTGCAGCCGTGCCAGCGGAGACGATAAGAATGAAGGTGTACTGGCCCGGTAACGTCGGGGTGAAGCGGACGATGGACGTCGTCGTCAGCACGACCTGCATGGGGTTGTCCGGTGCCGCCGACCACGCGTACGACAGCGGTTGACCATCCGGGTCGGTCGAGCTCGATCCATCCAGAGCAACCAGAGACCCGAGAGGCAGGTCCTGATCGGGGCCGGCCACAGCAACAGGGGGCTCGTCGGGCTTGGGTGGGGCAGGTGGTGTGGAGCAGGCCGAGCCGATCAGTACCGGGACCAGGAGCCAGGCCAGGGCACCAAACCGACTGCGGCTCATGGGTTTCGATCGCATCATCATGTAGTATGATAGCAAGTTCGACGGCGATTTGTCACGCCAGTTCGGTTATATTCGTTGGGATGGCCGCGCCAGAACCCACAAAAGAGACCCCGGCAGAGGTCAATCTCGGCATTGCCGACGGTGACGTTGCGCATGCCGACATCAATGGATCCATCGCCGGAGCCGACTGCACAATCCTCTTCGGACAGCAGACGCGCCTGCCTCATTTCCCCGACGATCGACGCCTGCCCCGTCTGCATGCTGCAGATCCTCTGGTGCTGTTCTTCTGGCGCGTGCTGAAGAAGGTACCGGAGTTCCTGCGCGAGGCGCTGGTCGATGGCCCCCTGTCGATCACCCTCGTACGGGGCGACAACCTGCTGCACTTCCGTGATGTGCGCTACCATCAGGCAGTGCACATCGGCCGCCGGCGCCAGACGATCTATCTGCCCGAAATTCTGCTGCGCCAGGCGGAGGAGCGCGGTTACAATCACTGGTCCATCGCCGAAGGCGTGATCTACGCATCATGGATGCTGTTCGATTACCTCCTGCTGGCAGATCTGCTGACCGACTTTGGCGAGCGTGCCAGAGGACCAGGGAGCAACGGCACAGCCGGCAGCAATGTTGCCGCCGCCCTCCAGAGGGCGGGCGCGACTTCGCCTCCGGGGCGAACTTCGGGCGGGACATCAGGTTTGCGCCTCAGTGAAGCCCTGCTGCGGCGACTCGTGCTGGATCATAACCGCCATCGGCGGGTTCACCCCGACGCGGCGAAGTCGGAGACGGAGGAGTTTATCGAGGGGTATCGGCGGGCGTTGATCCGCG
>JAQCJA010000359.1 GCA_027593305.1 bacterium | reverse complement strand
CTTTGCCGATCTCGACGGCGACGGCGATCTCGACCTCTACTTCGTCAACAGCGGCTCCTTGACGGCAGGACGCGGCATTGCCATCAACCGCGTGTTTTCCAACCATGCCACCGACGACAGCTCACGCTTCCACGATGTCAGCGCCACGGCGGGCGCCGCCGGCGCCGGCTTCGGCATGGGGGCTCTCGCCGGCGACTTTGACGGTGACGGTGATACCGATCTCTACACCACAGAATTGGGCGCCGACCGGATGTACGCCAATGGCGGCGACGGCACGTTTGCCGATGTCACGGTCGACGCGGGCCTCGGTGGCAACTCCTGGGGGACCAGCGCCGTCTACATCGACGCCGATCTGGATGGCGATCTCGATCTGTTCGTCGCCGACTACGTGGAGTTTTCGGCCGCCGCCAATCCATGGTGCGGTCGCCGGGACATGGGTCTGCGGTTCTATTGCGACCCACGCCAGTATCGACCGACGGCGGATCGCTTCTATCTCAATGCGGGGGGCCATGATGGTCCCATATACACCGAAGTCGGCGCGGCACGTGGGATCACGAAGAGGGGCAATGGCCTCGGCGTCGTGGCTGCTGATTTCGACGCGGATGGCGCCCCTGACCTCTACGTAGCCAATGACATGACGGCGAATTTCCTCTACCACAACGATGGCGGCGGGCACTTCACCGAAGGCGCTCTGGCGCTGGGATTGGCTTTCAGTGGCGATGGTGCGGCGCAGGCGGGCATGGGTGTCGATACGGGAGACTACGATGGTGACGGCGACATCGATCTGGTGGTCACCAACTATCAGTTGGAGCACAATGCCCTGTACCGCAATGAGGGCACCTGGTGGGCGGACGCCAGTTTTCCTGCTGGCCTCGGCGAGGCCAGTCTCAATTACCTGGGATTCGGCGTGGGATTCTTCGATTACGACAACGATGGCCGTCTCGACCTGTTTGTCGCCAATGGCCATGTGCACGACAACATCGAAGCCTACGACCCCATCGTGACGCATGCCCAACAGGCACAGGTATTCCACAACGAGGCCGCCGCTTTTGTCGAGCGCACCAACGACCTGGGCAGTGGTCTGCAGGGACGGCACGTGGGGCGGGGGTCGGCCTTCGGTGACTACGACGGTGACGGCGACCTGGACGTTGCCCTCAACAGCAACGCCGGCGCCGCCATGTTGTTGCGCAATGAGGGCGCCGTCGGCAACTGGCTGCGCCTGGCTCTGGTGGGCCGGGGTGGCAACAAGATCGGTGTCGGCGCCCGCGTTCGCGTCCTGGCCGAGGGAGAGACGCGGACGCGCTGGGTGGCTGCCGGTTCAGGCTACCTGTCAACGAGTGAAGGCATTGTCCACGTGGGACTCGGAGCGGCTGCCAGTGCCGAGCGCGTCGAGGTGCGCTGGCCCGGCGGGGCGCTACAGGTACTGACGGATGTGCCCGGTCACCAACTGCTGCGCCTGGAAGAACCGGATCCCTAGCCCGACAGCGATTCGAGGGCAGCCTGAATCTGCTGCTTGAGTCCATCGTTGGTGTCGCCCACCTCAGTCAGCGCCTCGTCCAGGTGCTTGCGGGCCTCTTCGGGACGCTTCAGGCGCAAGCAGGTAACTCCCAGAAAAAAGCGAATTCCGGGATCACTCGGGTTCAGAGCCAGGGCCCGTTCCAGGTGCGGCAGGGCCTCCTCGGAGCGGCCCATGGCGTTGAGCATGCCACCCGTATTGATCAGGGCCGAGCCGAAGTCGGGATCAGCGCGCAGCGCGCGCTGAAAGAAATCGAGGGCTTCCGGCCCGTTCCCCGTGCGCCGGAGCAGGCTGCCGAACTCGTTCATCAACCAGGCATTCGCTGGTTCCAGGATGACGGCACGATGGAACAGAGCCAGCGCCTCGGGCAGGTACCCATAGTGCAGATAGAAGCGGCCCATGCGGGCATGGTTGACGGCCTCCTCAGGGGCGTTGGCGATGGCGCCGCGCAGCTGCTTTCTCTGGTCAAGAGCCTCGGTGGCACCGTCGCCGATCTGCATCAGGTGGGTATGTATCGCCAGACAGGAATCGGCCAGAGCCGTGCGCCCCAGCTGGCGGGCGACGGAGGCGGCGCGATACTGGGCTTCGGCATACCCCGGATCAAGCGCACCGGAACGCAGGAAGGCAGCCAGGGCACCCTCCGTCTGGCCGAGCCCTTGCAGGGCTTTGCCGAGGTAGAAGGTGAGGGTTGCATCGTGTGGCAGGAAGGCCATCGCCGCGAGAATTTCGGCGGCCGCTTCGTCGTACCGTCCGGTGTTGAGATAGATCTCGCCGAGTCGTCGGCGTACCGCCGAGTGGTTGGAGTCAAGCTCGGCGGCACGTTGCAGGTAGGGTATGGCCTCGTCGTACTTGCCCAGTTTGGTGTGAATGCCACCCAGATTCACCCAGCCCACGGTGAAGCCGGGCGCCAGCCGCACCGCCGACTGCAGCGCCTCGGTGGCGGGGCCATAGCGGCCCTGTGACGCATAGGCCGAGGCCATCAGGTTGTAGAGCAGGATCCGCGTCGAGTCCCCGTCGAGGCCCAGCTGGCAGAGGATGATGACGGAATCGAGACGACCCGCCTGCATATGCTCGTCGATAGCGGGCAGGTATTGCAGTTCCCATTCGGCCACGGGATCATCATGGCTGGGAGACTTGATGAGGGCGGCGGCATCGGCGGCGACGACAGCATCTGGCCCGCGGGTGGCCCCGTCGTTGCCACAGGCCCAGAGGGCCAGCAGGATGGTGGCTACCGGCAGCCACGGGCGAGGCGGCGAGTTTCGCATCGTTGTCAGGGTGCATCTGCCTGTGTTTCGAGTTGATGAAAACAAAACTGAGCGTCGTACCGATGGCGGCACATCGCGGGCCCGCGCAGTCGCCGGGCCGGCAGGGCCCGAGGTCGTATCCCTCGCAAAAGTAATCAGATTTCGGGGTCTGCCCCCGGGAGATTCCCAAGTTTCGAAACCAGGTGCCTGCCTGGGCAGAGAATTCCCGCTGATGTGTTTCCTCCGTTGTCCGGGACTGCCGTCTTGACGAAGCTGAGCAGGGGGTGTTGAATCATCTGCATGGCCGCATCCCGAACCAGCAGCAGCCGGCAAGATTCTGCGGCAGTGTGGTGTCTTCACCCAGACGGCCCGGTCGATCCGCGGGCTGAGGAACCGGCCCGGCATGCACGATTCAGGGGCCTGGGGAGGTTGCCCACGTCGGCGCGCCGCTGGCTGACTCCCCCACCGATGAGGCGCCCGGGCTCGACGAACTGGCCAGACCGCTGCAGATCCAGAGGCAACTGGACCCATGAATCGCCCACCTGAGCACTCTCGTCGTATCGATGCCGGGCAGCTCGAAGCCTTCAGTGCCGCCTGTTTCAAGGCGGCCGGGCTCCGTCCCGACCACGCCGAACTGATCTCCGAGCTGCTGACAAACTCCGACGTGCGCGGCGTGCGTTCCCACGGCAACCGCGCCATGCCTCGATACTGCCGCTCGATGAAAGAAGGCCAGACCAACCCGGACCCCGATCTGCGTGTGCTGAAAGAGTCGGACACAGCGATCCTGGTCACCGGCGACGGCGGTCTCGGCTACGCACCGATGATGCAGGCCACGGAAGCGGCCATCAGTAAGGCACAGGAGCGCGGTGTCGCCGTCGGCGCCTCCTGCCACCACGGCCACTACGGCTCGGCAGGCCACTATGTGAGACGGGCCATGGCGGCGGGCTGTACCGCATTCTCCGTGCAGGGCGCACACCCTGGCAGGTTCGGTGAAGGTGGCGGCAACACTGGCAAGCAGGCCGCCTACTGGGGCAATCCACCGATCTGCTTCGGACTGCCCGGGGAGTCGGAACCACCCCTGGTGCTCGATGCGGCAACCTGCATCCTGGCCGACTACCAGCGGGGACCCGAGTTCGACGCCCTGCAGAGCCTGATCCCGGCAGCCTTCTTCAAGTCCATGGGATACACGGGAACTGCCAATGCCCTGGGTGGCTGTTTCGTCGGCCAGAACAACGACGCTGCCCGCGCCGTGACCCAGCGCTGGCCTCGCGCTCAAGCTGGCGGGGTCATCATTGTCATGAGCCTGGGACTGTTCACCGATCCGCAGGAGGTCCGGTCCGGCATTGACGATCTGGTCCGCGGCGTACGGGAAGAGATGGAGCCGTTGGCCGGCTACGATGAGGCCACAACCCCCGGCACGATCGAGCACCGCAACGAGTTGGCCTACCGCCGCGACGGCATTCCCATCAGCCCCGAAGAACTCGAGAAACTCGAAGCAGCAGGTGACGAGTTTGGCGTCGAGGTTCCGTGGCGCTGATTCATCTGGCGGCCGTGTGCCGTCAGCAACCCAGGAGAAACGCAGTCCATGAGTCCTGACAACAAGGTCTCCGCCGCGCGCGTGCAGGAACTGCGCCGCCTGGCGATCCAGCTTCGACGTCACGTGGTCGAGTCCGTCCATCACGCCGGCGCCGGACACCTCGGCGGTCCCATGTCCGCCGCCGAGATTCTTATAGCCCTGTATTTCGAGGTCATGAATATCGACCCGGCCAAGCCACGGGACCCGAACAGGGACCGCTTCATCCTGTCAAAGGGGCATTGTTCGATCGGGCTGTATGCGGCGCTCGCCCTGCGTGGCTACTTCCCGGAAGCCGAGTTGCTGACCTTCGACGCCATCGATTCGCGCCTCCAGGGGCACCCGGACATGGCCGTACTGCCGGGTCTCGACATGTCGACCGGGTCCCTCGGCCAGGGGTTGTCACCGGGGATCGGCATGGCCCTGGCAGCCAGGTTGCAGAAGCAGGACTACCACACCTGGGTCGTCGTCGGCGATGGCGACTCCCAGGAGGGCCAGATCTGGGAGGCCGCCTTCATCGCCGCACGGTATGGCCTCGGCAATCTCACCTGCATCCTCGACTGGAACGGCCTGCAGCAGTTTGGCTGGCCCACCAAAGCCGGTTACGGCAGTGACGACCGATTGGCCCCGCAGGAGAACCCTGCAGCGCGCTGGCAGTCCTTTGGCTGGCGCACGGAGGAGATCGACGGTCACGACCTGGTGCAGGTCATCGCCGCCTGCAACGAAGCTCGGTCTGCCAGTGACGCACCCACTCTTATCATCGCCAAAACAGTAAAGGGCAAGGGGATCTCGTACATGGAGGGCGACTACAGCTGGCACTCACGACCCGTCACCGAGGACAACCTGCGCGTGGCCCGGGCGGAACTGGCCGCGCAGGAGGCGGCGCTCTGATGGCCAATCTCAGCGTCACCGCCCAGCTTGTCGCCCAGCGCGATGTCTTCGGCAGTACCCTCG
>JAQCJA010000358.1 GCA_027593305.1 bacterium | reverse complement strand
ACGCAGGCGTCGGTTGCTCAGCAGGTCGAGAGCCTCCACGGGCAGAGCGGCGCGCAACTGATCGACAACGACGTCGGCGTCGAGTCCAGGTTGCAGATACAGGGCGATGCCGTTGAGGGCGTCATCCTGCCAGTGGGCCGACAGGGTGCGCAGGTCCATGAGCACACCGCCACCCCGTGCATCGTAGTCGTAGTACACGCCGGCGATCGGGAAGTCACGGATGCCGGCGGGTGTGTACAGCCGCACTTCGTCGCCAACCCACAGGTTCCTGCGTCGCGCCAGGGTCTCACCGACCAGCACGAAACCCTCCTCGTGAACGCGCTGGAAAGCGGTGGCAGGGTCGCCCTGCAGCAGGGAGAAACGTTGCGATGCCACGGGCAGACCGACGTCGACACCAACCAGCATGAGGCGCTCGTCCTGCTCGGTGTAGGCGGCGAAACTGCGCAGGCGATCGACGGCCAACACCCCGGGCCAGGCCGCCAGCTGGCGAGCCAGATCACGATCGAGATAGCCCTCCTCGCCGGGGCCACGCCAGGCGGCAGGTGACACGTAGATGTCGGCCTGCACCGTCGTCTGGATCCAGACCTGAAGGGTGTCACGGAAACTGTCGACCATGATGGAGATCCCCACCAGCATGCTGACCGCCACGGCCAGCGCCGCGACGGCGAAGGCACTGCTCTGCAGGCGGGCACCAAGGCTCTTGAGACTGTAGCCGAGGCCGAAACCGTTGACACGCAGGGGCCCGGTTAGCCGTCGGATCGTCCACGGCGTCAACAACGGCAGACCGGCGAGCAGGGCCACGGCAAGGACGAAGCCGGCGTGCTGCCAGCGCTGGCCGGCGGCGACGAACCAGAGCCCCGACAGGCCCAGGATCCCTGCGCCAAGCTGAGCCAGGCGCGGCGCCAGCGCACCAATTCGCTCGTGCATGGTGAAAGCCGACAGCAGCGCCCGCGGATCACGCCGACTCATGTCGAGGGCCGGAATCAGGGCGCCCAGCACGGCGCCGCCGATACCGATGGCGGCGGCCTGTGCGTAGAGCGACAACGGCACGCGAACCGCGGCGATTTCGTCGAGCAGGTAGAGATTGGTCAGGGCGATGCTGACGACATCGACGTTGGCCCGGGCGCTCCAGTAGCCCAGCGGCAGACCCAGAGCCACACCCAGCAGACCGAGGACACTGACCTCGCCGAGAATCAGGGCCAGCACCTGGCCGCGACTGGCACCCAGCGAACGCAGCGTGCCGAACTCGGCGCGACGGCGCACGAGAGATGCCTGCGTCGCAGCGTAGACGAGAAACAAGCCGACGAACAGACTGATGAGACTCAAGGCCGTCAGATTCAGCCGGAAGGCGGCCAGCAGGCCCGCCGTCTGCGTGCTGCGCTGTTGCGGTGTCACCACACGCACGCCGGCGCCAAGCTGCGTGATCAGATCGGCGGCGACACGGTCTCTGTCGGCCCCCTCTGCGAGCACGACATCGATCTGATTAACGAAACCGGGACGGCCAAGAAGTATCTGGGCCGGCGCGATATCGACGACGACAAGCTTCGAGCTCGCCAGCGGCGACAGGCTCTGAAAGTCGATGAGGGCACCAACAACGAGACACACTTCCCGCGAACCGACCCAGACGCGCACGCTGTCGCCCACCGTCCAGCCCTGTTGCTGCGCCAATGTGGGCGTGAAGGCCGCCCACCCGCGTTGCCCGAGGGCTGCGGCAAGATCACCGGGCTCCCCCTGCCAGGGCAGGCGCACGGGGGTGAAAAAGTCGACACCGATGATGTCCAGAAAAAGAGCGTCCCCTCGCGAACCGTGCCCCTTGCTGGCAACCGCAGCAGGAAGGCGCACGAGGGGCAGGGCGGCGGCAACACCAGGCCGGCCGAGCACCACGGGCAACAGCGAATCGGCAAGGGAGGGCGTGCGACCAAGGATGGTAAGGTCCGCTTCGCCGCTGACGGCCTGCATGCTGCCTTCGAAGGCGGCGAGAGAACTGCGATTGATGATCTGAATGGCCAGTACAGCGGCCACACCGAGAGCGACACCAAAGACCGTCAGGGCAAACAGGCTGCGGCCGCCACGGATGTGGGCTTCCAGGGAGCGGCCAAAGAAACGCAGCACCGCTCAGACCGCTGTGGGGTCGAGATCGATGGTGCCGGAATGTATCTCCCAGACTTCGTCGGCGAGCCGGGCGAAGTCACGGCTGTGCGTTACATAGACCAGCGTCGTGTTCTCGTCTTCGGCCATCGTCATCAGCAGATCCATGACGGCTGTACCGATGGCATCATCGAGATTGCCCGTGGGCTCATCGGCCAGCAGCAGCCGGGGTTTCTGCAGCAGCGCCCGACAGATGGCGACCCGCTGCATCTCGCCGCCGGAGAGATGCTGGACCGGATCCCCGGCGCGATCGGCCAGGCCGACACGCGCCAGCAGATCGGCGGCACGGTCCCTGGCCCCGGTGCCGCTACCAGCGATCCATGCCGGCAGCAGCACGTTGTCGCGCACCGACAGATGGGGCAGCAGATGGAAGAACTGGAAGACGAGCCCGACCTCATGACGGCGGACCCGCGTGCGTTCCGCTTCGTTCATGGCGCCCAGATCGCGGCCACCGATACGGACGTGTCCCCCGGTGGGAATATCGATGCCCGCCGCCAGGTGCAGGAGGGTGGATTTGCCGGAGCCGGAGCGGCCCACAACGGCGATGCGCCGTCCGGCAGGCACGCGGAAGGTAGCATCCCGCAGCGCGTGTCGGGGCGCCCCGGGAACATCCGTGTCGTAGACCTTCGACACGCCCTCGAATTCGAGGGCGTCATCGATCTTTGCGGCTGTGGGAGTATTCATGGCATTGCGGTCGGTCAGGGGGGGCTGCTTCGAGAGCTTACCGTAACACACGACAGAGTCAATGTTGCGCCGCAACGCATCCCGGGCCGGTGAACCGAGGTCTCGACGTCCGCACACGCGATGGGCCCGCCTCCTCTCGGCACGACAGACCTTCCCGGCCAGCTCCTGCTCGCATTCGTTTGTCTATATATTGTCTATTTAAAGTGAGTCTCTGAAATACCGTTTGGAAGCGGCGTATTTGTTCGATATACCTGCCTGTTTAGTGGTAGCTTATGGCATATATCGACACGTCCCACAATAGCACTACCGTGGTCTGCTGCTCGGAAGAACTCACCTTCTATGAAATATTTTATAGACATTACCTTGACACTCGATATACAATCTGTAGACTATAAATCGTTCGACGCCGGGACAAGAGTTCTGGTCTTCCACTCAACCGCATTGCAAAGGATTTGACGTGATGACACGCTTCCATCGCTTCGCAGTCGCCATGCTGGCTGTTGCCGGCCTCAGCACGACCCAGGTGAACGCGCAGGACACGGACATCGTCGATGTCGCCATTGGCGCGGGCACATTCAACACCCTCGTCGCCGCTCTGCAGGCGGCGGATCTCGTCGACGTGCTGCGCGGCGCGGGGCCGTTCACGGTTTTCGCTCCCACAGATGAGGCCTTTGCCGCTCTGCCAGCGGGTACTGTCGAGTCTCTGCTCGAGCCGGCCAACAAGGATCTTCTGGTATCCATTCTCCTCTACCACGTGGTATCCGGTTCCGTGCCCGCTGCCGACGTTGTCGGCCTTACATCAGCTGCCACCGCCAACGGCGCCAGCGTCACCATCACTGTGGCAGATGGCGGCGTGAAGGTTGACGCCGCCAACGTGACGGCGACAGACATCCTCGCCAGCAACGGTATCATCCACGTGATCGATGCAGTGATCATTCCGGCTGCTGCGCCGACGGCTGTCGAGACCAACAGCTGGGCCGAAGTCAAGTCTGCCGAATAAGATCGCGGAACACTCTGCATGGCGGGGAGGCGCAGGACATGTGTGCCTCCCCTCCACTGTATCCCCGTCGCCCGTCCTGCCCTCTCCGAAGGAGGACTCACATGATCGCAGTACAGAATGACACAAATGGTTCGATCGCGGTGTATGAGGAGCTGATCCGCGAGCAACTGCAGATGTTGGGTCACGACACCGATTCTGAAGGGCTGAATGAAACCCCCCGGCGTGTGGCGCGCGTCCACATGGAGCACTTCAATTTCTCCGCAGACCCGATCGCCGAGGCCGCTCTCCACCTGAAACCGTTCGACGCACCGGCCAATCCAAGCTTCGTCTCGGTGCGCTGCAGCTTTTCAGCTTTCTGTGAGCATCATCTGCTGCCGTTCTTCGGCACGGCGCAGGTTGTCTATCTGCCGGGGGCGAAGATCACTGGCCTATCGAAGATCTCACGGGTCATCACGTCCCTGTGTCAGCGCCCTCAGATTCAGGAACGGATCACGTCGGAGACGGCGGACGTCATGATGCACCTGCGTCCTCAGGGCGTCCTCGTCGACATGCAGGCGGAGCACACCTGCATGCGCGTACGCGGCGTGCGTGATGCGTGTTCCTCGACGCGGACCCGCCTGGCAGTGGGAGGCTTCCGCGACGATGCCGACCTGCGCGCCCAGGCTCTGGCGATGCTGGACTGAACCGACCATGGAAACAATTCGCATAGAGGGCCACTTCCACGCCGGACACCGGCAGCTGGAATACAAGGGCAAATGTGCCTGGGTGCACGGTCATACGTGGCGCGAGGGTGTGGTGGTCATTCCCGGGGACAATCCGAGCGTGGAGAACGTGGTCCAGTACTGTCTCAACAAGGCTGTTGATGTACTGGCCAGGAGCTTGAAACTCACATGCCAGAACTATCGGCTGGAAGTCACAATTCAGGAGACGGACAACAATCGCCTCACGGCAGACCGGACCATCCAGTGGTAACTCTCCGGGTTGCCATCATGGCCATTGCTGCCGCTGTCTCAGCCGGCCCTGTGTCAGCCGCCGGGGCGCAGGCGACCCAGGTGACGCAGCACTATTCTGCCCGTGCCGTCGACCTGGAATCGGGTGAACTGCTGTACAGTGAGCATCACACGGAAAGCCTGCACAACGGCGAGATCTCCACGTCGCGTGTTGTCTATGTCGATCGTGCAGGTGACACCCTGGCGACGAAAACCATGCAGTTCGCAGCAGCACCGACGCGGCCGGCGTTTTTCATCGAGTACCACATCGAGGGCACCGCTGAGGGCGTCTACACCGTCGGCGATTCTCTCGTGCTGGAGCGCCGGCGAGGCTTGTCCACCGAGTCTGAAACGAAAACCGTTGCCATCAATGAGCCGGTGGTGATCGATGGTGGCTTCGATCACGCCGTGCGCCAACACTGGGATCGGCTCGGAGCGGGCAAGAGCTTCGCCTTCGATTTTCCCTTGCCGGACCGG
>JAQCJA010000357.1 GCA_027593305.1 bacterium | reverse complement strand
CAACGAACGTACGGTGCTGACCCATGCCGACGTGCGGTCCCGCTTCGCGGCGATGGACGTTGTCATGGTGAAAGCCGACTGGACGAGTCGGAATGCAGAGATCACCAAAATGCTGCGCGCCTTCGGGCGTTCGGGTGTACCCCTTTATGTCATTTTTCCAGGTGGCAAACCCGAGCATCCACTGGTCCTGCCCGAGGTCATCACTGTGGGCATCCTGCTGGATGGCCTGCAGCGGGCGCAGATACTGTCACGCGGCTAGTCCGCCGCAAAACCATACACGCAAATCGACGAGGAGAGATGTTCTGATGGGGATTCTGACGACGGTGGTAGGAAGCTATCCGGTACCTGACTGGCTGGTTGCGCTGCCGTCTGAGCAGGGACTTATCGACGCCATGGCGGTGGTCCTGAAAACCCAGGAGAATGCCGGCATCGACGTGATCGCCGATGGTGAACTGGGACGCTTTGACGTCAATCATCCCGAAACCAACGGCATGATCGAGTATTTCGTGAAGCCCATGGCCAACGTTCGTGGCGAGGTCACACGCGCCGATGTCGCCGCTTTCCGCAAGGACAAGGGCATGGTCTTTCGGGTGCGTCCCAGTGCCGTCGTCGATGGTGCCCTCGGCGAAGGCGCACTCGACCTTCCAGCAGACTACGCCACGGCCCGTCGACTTACCTCGCACAAGCTAAAGTTTACTCTCACGGGTCCACATATGTTGAGCAAGACCCTGCTGGACAACCACTACGGCTCACCTGCCGCGCTCAGCCTGGCCATTGCCGATGTGCTGGCCGCACAGGTGGCGGAGATTGACGCGGATGTCGTGCAGGTGGATGAGGCGAACCTGCCCGGCCACTCCGAGGAATGGGAGTGGGCCCTGCAGGGGATCAACCGCATTCTCGATCAGGTGCAGAAGGTCCCCGCCGTGCACCTGTGCTTCGGTAACTATGGCGGCCAGTCGATTCAGCAGGGCAGCTGGAAGAATCTGATCGACTACCTCAGCGGCCTGCACGCGGATCATGTGCTGCTGGAACTGGCGCACCGTGGCAACTGGGAACTGCCGGCTCTGAAGGAGATCGACGCGAAGGTCCGCTTTGGTCTGGGCGTTGTTGACATCAAGTCAAACATTGTCGAAACCGCCGAGCAGATCGCGCAACGCATCGACGAGACGGCCAGAGTCATTGGCCAGGAGCGGATCGCCTACATCAATCCCGACTGCGGTTTCTGGATGCTGAAGCGTTCCGTCGCCGACCGCAAGATTGCCGCGCTGGTGGCAGGTCGTGATCTGTATGAGAAGGCTGGCGGCTGACCTGCCGCAGGGAACGCGACGGCCCCCAGCCGCAATGCGGGTGGGGCCGTTGTCGTTTTCAGGTCTGTAGAATTCGCACCACATCGCGACGGCCCATATCCCGTACCCGAAGCAGCGCGGTGCGATGCTGAGCCCGCGGTGCCGACAGGCCCTTTTCCCAGCGCACGATGGAGTTGGTACTGACGCGGAGCAATTCGCCGAGCTCGGCCTGGGACAGGTTCAGGCGCAGACGGTGGCGTTTGATTGATGCCGGTGTTACCCGGGCACGTGTCGCTTCGTCCCTGGCCTGCGGCGGGGCGTACAGTGCGCTGCCTGTGTCGGTGGACGTCTGGGCAACGATCTTCGCCAGGGCCCGTTCCAGCTTGCTGCTCGAGCTCTGCTGCTGGCGAATTTCGCGGCGCAGTGCCTGTACCTGCTTGCGCAGAGGATCGCAGACGGTACGGATCTCCTTGCGGCAGAGCCGGGTGATCTCATCCTTGAAGACTTGTGCCATATTGGGCATGACTGCAGAGTTCCTTTCGAAAACGTGAAAAAGTCACAGCACATATACTACTACCAACGGCGAATTCCTCAAGCTGAATGTGCCTCAATGATCGGCGGGAGAGAGAAGTGACGCACAATCGACCCCACGTTCTGCTCGTGACGACGGACCACTGGCCTGGTTCCCTGCTCGGCGTCTGCGGACACGCATGCGTGCGTACGCCAACTCTTGACCAATTGTCGCGCAACGGGATGCGTTTTCCCCGAGCCTACGCCGAAACACCTGTATGTGTTCCGGCTCGCCGGACACTGATGACAGGTTGCCCGCCGAAATTCCACGGGGATCGAGTCTTCACCGACATGGAAATGCCGCCATTGCCGACCATGGCGCAGACCTTTCGCGATGCCGGGTACCAGGCATTTGCCGTGGGCAAGTTGCACGTGCATCCCCAACGGGCGCGTATTGGGTTTGATGATGTGATTCTGGCTGAGGAAGGCCGGTCCCAATGGGGCGTGACGGATGATTACGAGGCCTACCTGACGGCCCAGGGACTGGCGGGGCAGCAATTCCTGCATGGCATGGGCAACAACGCATACGTCAATCGACCGTGGCATCTGGATGAGGCACACCACCCCACCAACTGGGCGACTCGGGAGATGGCGCGGCTCATCCGGCGCCGGGATCCTTCACGCCCCGGCTTCTGGTATCTGTCCTACAATCATCCACATCCGCCTCTGGCGCCGCTGCGTGACTACGTGGACATGTACCGGGATCGCTCCATCGATGTTCCAGGTATGGGGGAGTGGGCCGAAGACCCCGAGCTGTTGCCGCACTATCTGCGGCACAATCGCGACACCGGTGAACAGATGTCGGATCACGATGTGCGCAGCGCCCGGCGCGCCTTCTACGCCTTGTGTACACAAATCGATCATCAGTTGCGTATCGTGATCGGCACTCTGCGCGAGGAGGGCCTGCTGGAGAACACCGTCATTCTCTTCACATCCGACCATGGTGACATGCTTGGAAAACACGGTCTGTGGGCGAAGCGACTGTTCTATGAAGAGTCGGCGCAGGTGCCGATGATCCTGCTTGGGACCGCCGCACAGAGTCGCGACGGCGTGGTTCCTCCCGGTACGGTGGATGAGCGTCTTGTCGGTTGGCAGGATGTGATGCCGACGTTGCTGGGCCTGGCAGGGGTGCCGGTTCCCGGGAGTGTCCAGGGGCGTTCGATGCTGACGGGCCCCTGCCGTGAGACGCTCTACGGCGAGGTGGGGGAGAATGCCAACGCCACACGCATGCTGCATGACGGTCGCTTCAAACTCATCTACTACCCTGTGGGCAACCGTGTGCAGTTGTTCGATCTGCAAACGGACCCAGGGGAGTTCACAGACCTGTCCGCTTCCGCCGAGCACGCCGACATCTGTCAGCGTTTGCAGGCGCTACTGATACAGGAACTCTACGGCAGTGACCAAGCCTGGCTTCGCAACGGCAACCTCGCAGGTCTGCCCGATGAAGACACGTTGCCCCGTCCGGATCGCGGATTGTCGGGGCAACGTGGACTCCATTGAGACGACGGGCGTCGGTGCTTCAGGATTTCTTGATCGCGTGACCGCCGAACTGGTTGCGCATCGCTGACAGCATGCGGTCGGCGTAGCCTACTTCGTCGCGGGAGCGCAGACGGGCCAGCAGGGAATGGGTGATGATCGGCGCCGGGACATCGAGTTCGATCGCCTCGGCCACGGTCCAGCGACCCTCGCCGCTGTCGGACACGAAGGGGGCGATGTCCTTGAGATCCTGATCCTCCTTCAGCGCCTCGGCCGTCAGATCGAGGAGCCAGGAGCGGACGACGGAACCGTGTTGCCAGATCTCGGCGACCTGATGCAGATCAAGGCCGAATTCGGTCTTCTTCTTGAGGATCGCGAAGCCTTCGGCAAAGGCCTGCATCATGCCGTATTCGATGCCGTTGTGGATCATCTTCGTGAAGTGACCGGATCCGGTGGGGCCGACGTGGCCCCAACCCCGTTCTGCTCCCGGGGCGAGGGTCGCAAAGATCGGCCGCAGACGTTCGACAGCGTCGACGTCACCGCCGATCATCAGGCTGTAGCCCTCCTTCAGGCCCCAGACGCCGCCGCTCGTGCCTGAGTCGACGAAGTGCAGCCCTGCAGCGCTCAACTCGCGCCCCCGGCGCACGGTGTCCTTGTAGTTGCTGTTGCCGCCGTCGATCACGGTGTCACCGGGTGACAGCACCCCGGCCAATTCCTTTACCGTATCCTCCGTCGGGGCGCCGGATGGCACCATGACCCAGACAGCCCTGGGTGCTGCCAGCCGCTTGACCAGATCGATCAGCGAACCGGCGCCCGTGGCACCACCGTTGGCGGCGGCGTGCACGGCGTCGGCACTGCGGTCAAAAACGATGAGATCGTGACCGCCCTGTATCAACCGAGTTGTCATGTTGGCGCCCATGCGCCCCAGTCCGATCATTCCTAGTTGCATAATGTCTCTTTCAGTAGGGCCGGCTGGCCGTCGGCCGGCGGGTGATTGGGTGTGCATCAGGCCAGGCTCAATCAATGAGCCGGAACAGGCCTGCGTACGTGTCGGGGGTCCATCGGGCCCCGGCGGTTGACCCCCTGAATGGGGGTTCTATCTTGTTCGACCGCGGTTCATGCAGCACATGACCAGGTCCAGAGGAGATCCACGATGGCAGACCTACCCGATGCTTGGCAGCGCGACTTCGACGTCTACGACCGGATCAACAAGCTCGGCATCGACCTGAAGACGAAGGCTGAGGTTCTGTCTGCCCCCAAAGGACGCCGTATCTGCTCCGCCACGATCACCCCATCCGGCCTGGTCTTCACATCCGGCACGGGCGGTGGCCATGGACCGGTGACAAATGACGATCAGGACGTCGAGGCAGGCTACATTGCCGGCCGCCAGGCGGCAGAGAACCATATCCGCACCCTGCACTGGGGGTTGCATCCGGAAGGCACGCTCAACGATCTGTGGTATTGCGTCAAGTGCATCGGCATGGTCAACTCCGCCGGCGGCGGCGCGTTCTCAAAATCGCCGCGCGTCGTTGACGGCTACACCAAACTGTTCCACGACATCTTCGGTGGCCCCCTTTCGGATCAGGCGACAGACGGAGAAGACGCATCACTTTCCGGCTGGCATGCCCGCTCGGCCGTGGCCGGATTCGATCTTCCCGGACATGTCCGCATCGAGCCCGAGATGATTGTGCAAATCGATCCGGAACTGGCTGTGCGAATCATCCGCACCCGCGGCCCCCACGTGTAAGGGGCCCATCGTGTCCATTCGAATCTATCGGTGCGACGGCGACATCTATCTGACGAGAGTCGGCACGCTCCCGTGCCTGCGCTGGTACTTGCACGATGAGCGCTGGCGTTCACAGGTCGCCCCACTTCCGGCTCAGGTCGATCGTGTCACGCCCGAACAGATCCCCGACGATCTGCGGGAAGAACTGCTGGCCTTTGTCGCGCGTGCTGAAGCCATGGGCCCTGCGGCAACGCTGTTCGGCAACTGAGTGCCATTGC
>JAQCJA010000356.1 GCA_027593305.1 bacterium | reverse complement strand
CTGTTTGCAGACGACACGCGTCAGCGGCAGCAGACGCGTACCGAGCCCTCCGGCCAGAACGATTCCCTTCATGGAGCTGCCTTTCCTCTCCCGGTGCGTCGCATTCTTTCAGTCCATCCAGAGGCCGCCGTTGACATCGACGATCTCCCCGGTGATGTGGCTGGCCTCGTCCGAGGCGAGAAACAGCGCGGCGTTGGCGATGTCTTCGGCGCGCCCCTTCTGACCGAGGGGGATCTGCCGGGCCATGTCGGCGTGCCCCGGTGAGGCCATACCACGCACCATGTCGGTGTCGATGACGCCGGGCGCCAGCGCATTGACACGCACACCGAAGGGTGCCATCACCTTCGCCAGGTGCACGGTCAGGGCTGAAACGCCGGCCTTGGCCGCGCCATACGGTGGGGCGGCAGCGACGCCCCCGGTCTTGGCCGCCAGGGAGGACATGTTGACGATGTTGCCCGCGCGCCGGTCGCGCATATGTGGCAGGACTGCCTGGGCGCAGAAGAACACACCCTTGAGATTGACGTCGACCATACGGTCCCAGTCCGCCTCGGTACACTCGAAGGCCGTTGTGTAGCGGGCATAGCCGGCGTTGTTGACGAGAATGTCCAGGTGCCCCAGGTCACCGATCAGGCCGGTGATGCGGGCCTGGCTGGCGGCGACATCGGCGACGTCAAGAGTGGCTGCCAGATGTTGTGGTCCCAGCGTTGCCGCTGCGGCGCGCACGCCGTCGGCATCGATATCGGCCAGCGCCAGTCGGGCCCCTTCGGCGGCGAAACGCTGGCAGATGGCATAGCCGATGCCGCGGGCCGCCCCGGTGACCAGAACCGTACGCCCTGCGAGTCTGTCTCCCATTGATCCTCTTTTCCAATCCAGTGAAGCTACAGTACCAGCAGCATTGCGAGCGCGCCAAGACCGGCACCGAAGATGCCCAGGCGCCCAAGCCGTTCCTCCCACCAGAAGTGGGCGAAGAGGCCGTCGAAGAGCACGACGAGGCATCCCGTTACAGGAAAGAACAGGGTCCCATCGAGCTTGCTGAGAGCCGTCAGCACCGTCCCCAGGCAGATGAGGTTGTACAGGCCGATGCCGACACCCATCTGCAGGTCGCGCCAGCGAGGGCGGTACCCCTGAAGCAGGACAACCATGGCACCGGCCATACCCGCCGTCGCGGCACAGGTCATGAGCACGGTGAGTCGTTGTTCGTCCAGACCGGCGTAATGCACCCAGCGCAGACATACCTGACCCACGCCCTGTGTGCCGAATACCAGCAGGCCCGTGAGCAACGCTGCCACACCCACCGGACCGGAAGCGCCCTGTGAGCGGCTCGAGGTGATCAGCGCCAGCGCCACCAGCGCCAGCAGAATCCCCGCCCCCTGCATGAGCGACAGGGATTCGCCCCACAACCAGACGGAAACGACAACGGGGACCAGGATGGCAAGACGGAACGAGGTGAGCACCATGGCAACGGGCGCGCGTTCGAGTGCCGCTGTCATGATCAGCATGGCGACGATAAAAGCCAGCCCCATACTGCCACCCACAACAAGCGACGCGGGGGCGGAGAAGTCGTTCCCGTTCCAGCCATGCCAGACGGCAAGCACCGTCGCCAGTGCAATGTAGTTCGCACTGACCACGGTGGGCGCATGACAGCCCCGCCGCTGCGACCATTTGAACAACTGACCGAAGCCAAAGGAAAGGCCGGCCGCCAGCAGGAGCCAGAGCAAGAGTTGTGTCCCGGGGTCTCAACTTGAGGTGGACCGAGAGTTTACGCGGTACTCCCGGACGCGGCAACGGCGTCTATATTCGAGTCCTTGAAGCTGCTCGATCGCAGAGGATGGCCACCCTTGATGGATCCGAAGAATGATGCGTCTGCACAGGCCATTCTGGCTGCCGGCAGTCTGGCTCCGGCCAGCCTGGCACAGGGGGGTCTGCAGGAGCGTCGCGATGTACTGGTAGAGATCACTCGCGATGCTCTGGCCGCCGATGACCTGGGGACACTTCGCCTCGTCCTCAACAGTCAGCACCCGGTGGACCTGGCCAACCTGCTCAGTCGCCTTGATGAAGAGGATCGTCCCCTCTGCCTGGGCCTGTTGGCTGAGTCGCTGGCGGCAGGTGTGCTGACGGAGTTCGACTTGCCCACGACGCTGAGCGTCGTCGCCGACCTCGATGATCACGCCTTCTTCGGCATTGTCGACGAGATGGCACCGGACGATGCCGCCGATGTTCTGGCCGATCTCTCCGAGGAACACAGCGAACGGCTCCTGTCGCTGATGGAGGACGGCGAGGCGGACAAGGTCCGCGAGTTGATGGAACACCCCGAGGATTCGGGGGGTGGCATCATGACCTCGCGGCTGGTTGCCGTGCCGCAGGCTTTCACCGTTGCCAACACAATCGATCAGTTGCGCCAACGGGCGCACGAGCATTCTGAGGAGCCCCTCGCTGTCTTTGTTGTCGATACCAGCGGTCGTCTCGTGGGGACGATGTCGCTACACCGAATGCTGCTGGCGGGGCGCGACGAGCACATGGGTGATGTCGCCGATCGTGAGCCGATCACCGTGCGTGCCGACATGGACCAGGAAGAGATCGCCGAAATTTTCGCCGATTTCGATCTGCTTGTCCTTCCCGTCATCGATGCGCAAGGCATGCTGGTCGGCCAGGTCACCGTGGACGACATCATCGACGTCATCCACGAGGAGGCGACGGAAGACAATCTGAAGATGGGTGCCACGAGCTCGCAGGAACTGGAGGATCGCAGTGTACGTGGCATCATGCGTCGTCGCCTGCCGTGGCTGATGCTCTGCCTGCTGGGAACACTATTGTCCGGTGGTGTGCTCCACCTCTTTTCCGGCGTGCTGGCATCCCTGACTTCGCTGGTGTTGTTCGTGCCGGCCATCATGGCCATGGGCGGCAACTCGGGGATCCAGACGTCGACGGTAACCGTGCGCAGCCTGGCAACAGGTGTGCTGCATCCCGACGAGGTCCGACGGACCCTCTGGCGGGAACTGCGCGTCGCCGCCATGACAGGGCTGCTTCTGGGCAGTATCGAGTTCGTTGTTGCCTACGTGTGGACGGGGGGCTCTCTGGTGGCGCCCTGTGCCGGCATCGCCATGAGTACCGCGATTGTGTTGTCGGCGGTACTGGGCGCCACGATCCCCATCGTCTTTCGAGCCCTGGGTATCGATCCGGCGGTGGCCTCCGGTCCGCTCATCACCACCCTGAACGATATCCTGTCGCTGTGCATCTACTTCGGCGTCGCTGCAGCTTTGATGCTCCTGCTGGCACACTGATATGAGTCCGGCGGTGGGCCTCGGCAGGACCCTGCTGGCGCTGGCCTTCGGTATCGGCTGCGGGCGTCTGTCACCCGGAGATCTGCCGCCAGCTGACGATTCGGCGGAGGCCCTGCACCGCTTGCTGCAGCAGTTGCCGGCGCCCGAGGAGGAGCGAGCCCGTCAGCGAGACATCTGGTTGCGGCACTTCTATCAGCGCCGGGATGGGCAACCGGCTTGGACCGGGGCCGATGGCGTCCATGCACGCGCCGACGAGGTGCTGCTGGAACTGGACAACGCCTGGCTTCACGGACTGAATCCGGAGGCGTATGGGCGCACCCCGTTGCGCGGAGCCGTCACTGCCCTGCGCGTCGGCAGCAGCCATGACGCCGCTGCCGCTGCAGCCGTGGATGTGGGGCTTACGGCCGCCTTTCTAGCTCTGGCCGACGATCTGCGCCGCGGTGCTGTGGATCCGGCGGCGGTCAGCGTCTCCTGGGGTGTCCGCAGGTCATCGACGGATCTGTCGGGCCTGCTGGCGACGGCAATCTCCCTCGACCAGGTCGGCATCAATCTGCGGCGGCTGGCACCAGCCAGCCCCGAGTATCGTCGCCTGCAACGGGCGCTCGTGGAAGCTGTCGGGGGAACGGCCGAGGATCAGGCACCATCGGCCGAACTCCTGCGCGCCAATCTCGAGCGCTGGCGCTGGCTGCCTCGTGACCTGGGACCTCAGTATCTGCTGGTGCGTATCGCCGAGTTCGAACTGGATCTGGTCAACAATGGTCAGCGACAGACGCGGCGGGTCATCGTCGGCGAGCCCTATCGGCAGACACCGCAGTTTGCCAGCGAGGTCACCCATGTCGTCGTGCACCCGCCGTGGCGTGTGCCCCCACGAATCGCCGATGAGGAACTGGCACCCGGGCTGGATCCCGAGCGGGGGGCTGTGCGCCTGGGCGCCCTGCGACAAGAGGGCTTTGAGGCCTGGAACTACGCCGGGCAGCCGGTGGCCCTGGACAGTCTGAGATGGGTTTCGACAGACGGGTTCTCGTCGAAGTACCGCCTCGAGCAACGCCCCGGAGGCAGCAATCCTCTGGGCAAGGTCAAGCTCGAACTGGAGAATCCTTTCTCGATCTATCTGCACGACACGCCCGGTGCGGGCCTGTTCACGAGGCTCGGGCGGGATCTGAGTCACGGCTGTGTGCGTGTCGAGGGGATCGTTGATCTCGTGCGGCAACTGCTGCAGTCTTCGACCTCCGCAGCGCGGCAGTTCGAGGTCCTGCTGGCTTCAGCAGAGACGGGGCGGGTGGAACTGCCCACCCCCGTGCCGGTCTACCTGCTGTACTGGACGGTGAGCGTCACGGCAGCGGGTGAGATCCATGCTGCGACCGACCTCTACGATGTGGATCGGCGTCTGCTGGAGGTGCTGCAGCAGGCGGCAGGCGCCGCCTGGTGGCTTGCCCCGGTCCTTCAATTGTACTTCCGACAACAGCAAGGCTCATGATTCGTCTGGCATCCACCTTCATTCTGCTTCTGCTCGTCGTCCCGTCCGCATGGGCCGCCGACACCCTGCATGTATTCCATACCAACGACTCCCTGGGGCGCCTGCAGAGGAACTTCACGGCTGACGAGCACGAGGGAGTTGGGGGGATGGACCGTATTGTCGGCCTGCTGACAGACCTGCAACAGCAGCATGCTGTATCACTGGTTGTTGATGGTGGGGATGTCCTCGGATCTGCGGCCCTGTCAAACTTCGACGGCGGCCGGCTGATGGTGGAACTGCTGACGGCAGCGGGTGTTGCTGCGATCGTTGTCGGCAATCACGAGTTCGACTATGGCCTCGATACGCTGCGCCAGAGGGCCGAAGATGCGGGTTTCCCCTTTCTTGGTGCCAATGTGCAGGTCCCCGGCACATCCCCGCTGCGGCCCTACGTAATCGTCGAGCGGGGCGGGCGCCGGCTCGGGTTGATTGGCGTCATTGATCCAACCCTGGCGGGCGTCATCAACAAGCAACGCAACCCCGGGCTCGTGCTGGGTGATCCGGCGGCGGCTCTGGAGCAATGGTTGCCCGCGCTGGCGGACAGCACGGACTG